>CAZMWD010000028.1:5226-10904 GCA_964569685.1 uncultured Cocleimonas sp.
ACTTTTACGGGAACGGTTTTTTGACGTGTAATCATTTATTTGTTAGTTCTTGTAGGATCGGAAAGTCTTTAATTTCTGACAGTGTGCTGGTATTTAAATGTGTTTGTTTTACTAATTGAGCAATGGTGATTTTTTCAACGGGATGAACAAAATCACCGGCTATTTCTGCCAGTGGAAATAATACAAATGGAAACTTTAAAATCTCCGCTCGCGGTAAATCCTTTTCTGGTTGTAACACGCGATCACCAAATAGCAAAATATCCACATCCAAGGTTCGGGATATAAATTTTTCATTATCGCGTTTACGCGCATGTTTATTTTCGATGTCTTTCAAATAGGTATTCAGTTTATCAAAACTCAACGTGGTATATAAACGCGCAGAAAGATTAATAAAGGCATCACCATCAAACCCCACCGCATCACTTTCATAGGCTTTCGAAAATATAATATCAGGAAAGGTCGATTGTAATTCATCGACGCAAGATTGAATATTTTTTTCTCGGTCTATATTACTGCCAATATCTATATAAACTTCTGTTTTATTCGTTTTTTGTTGATTGATAACGTTCTCCGTTCCTTGTTCAATACCACTTTGAAAACGCTCGATAATCACACCGACTTCTTTAGAATCAGTCACGGCCTTTGGTTTACCCACAGCAACTTTTATCCATGGAATTTTCATTTCTTTTAATAACAATTCAGCTATTTTTTCTGCCAGTGTTTCGACTAATTCATACTCGGTTCTATTCACCAAGTCTTTGACTAAATTGGCACAGGCTTTGTAATTTAAGGTATGTTTAATATCATCAGATGCGGCAGGCACACTGTTATCCCAACCCATTTCCAGATTGATATTAATTTCTTGTTTGATACGCTTTTCCCACTCGTAAATGCCAATCACAGCATCAATGCGTAAATCACGTATGTAGACAATATCCATAGAATTCAAGCCAAGTGTTTATCTAATAGAACAAAGCTAGAGCATACAACAGCTTAACAATTTATGCGCACAAAAAAAGCGACCTTGATAGTCGCTTTTGAAAATCTCTTTTTCCTAGCAAAGGGTGTTGTAAAAGCACATTATGTAGGTTGGCGCTGAGGTACGAAGCCCAACATGGCACTGTTTGTTGGGCTTCGCAAGCTCAGCACCAACCTACCATTTATTCTTTGCAACACCCTATGATAGGAGTTGGGTGCTTTTTTATTAACAATAATCTTTCAAATACGCCGTAAATGCTTCGCCTAACTCTGGGTGGCGCGCTGCATATTCTACATTCGCTATCATGTAACCCAATTTAGAACCACAGTCATGTGACTTACCTGTCATATGAAACGCATTGACGGTTTCTTTTTTCATTAACATCGCAATCGCATCCGTTAACTGGATTTCATCGCCTGCACCCGTAGGTGTTTGTTCTAATAAATCCCAGATAGAAGATGATAAAACATAACGACCCACCACCGCCATATTGGAAGGTGCTTCATCAACCGGCGGTTTTTCCACCACCTGCGTCATTTTTGCAGAAGCACCCGGCTTTAGTTTGTGACCATTTACATCTGCCACGCCATAGTTACTGACCATTTCCATCGGAACAGGTTCAACCATAATCTGGCTTTCTGCATTATCATCAAACAGTCGAAGCATTTCTGCGAGATTCTCTTTTTCAAGATCACAACTCACCTCATCAATTAATACATCGGGTAACACCACCGCAAAAGGCTCATCACCCACAGCAGGTTTTGCACATAAAACAGCATGTCCCAAACCTTTAGCAACACCTTGGCGCACATGCATAATGGTTACATGGCTAGGGCAAATAGAACGCACTTCCTCTAATAAAGAACGTTTTACGCGCTTTTCTAAGGTTGATTCAAGCTCGTAACTGGTATCAAAATGGTTTTCAATCGCATTTTTACTGGAATGTGTTACCAATACAATTTCGGTGATACCCGCTGAGATACATTCATTTACAATGTATTGAATCATGGGTTTATCAACAATCGGAAGCATTTCTTTTGGAATGGCTTTAGTGGCAGGTAGCATACGCGTACCCAGACCAGCGACTGGAATAACTGCTTTGCGAATTTTGTGATTGATTTTCATGTTTGGAATAAGCCCAGATAAATTGTTTAATTATTAAGCGAATTTTCTCATAAAAATGAACGCACGTCATTACGCTTTATCTTGCTAAATATCCCTTATATTCATTTGATACGTGAAGTTTGAACTATTAATGTTTTTGCCACGGAAGACACAGAAAAACACGGAATTATCTTTTAGTTTTAAATTTCTGCGTTTTTCCGTGTCTTCCGTGGCACTATTTTTAATCTATTTTTCTTCCAATTTACGCAAATCCTTACGCAACACCTTACCCACATTACTTTTCGGTAAATCTTCCACAAATTCAATATGTTTAGGGCATTTGTAAGCGGTCATTTGTTGACGACAGAAATTAACCAGTTCATCTTTAGTAAGACTGTCATCTTTTTTAACCACAAATAGCTTAACGGTTTCTCCCGATTTCTTATGCGGTACACCAATTGCACCCACTTCCAATACTTTGGGGTGCGATGCCACCACGTTTTCAATTTCATTCGGGTATACATTAAAGCCAGAAACGATAATTAAATCTTTAAGTCTATCCACCAGTTTTACAAAACCACCTTCGTCAATAATCGCAACATCACCGGTATGTAGCCAGCCTTCGGCATCCATTACATTGGCGGTTTCTTCGGGGAGATTCCAATAACCTTGCATGACTTGCGGACCTTTTACGCACAATTCACCGGGTTCGCCAGAGGGTAATTCTTCGCCAGCTTCATTTTTAACACAGACTTCTGTGGAAGAAATGGGCAACCCTATTTTCCCAGTAAACGATTGATTATTCGTGGGGTTAATACAAACTCCAGGGGAGGTTTCAGTTAATCCATAGGCTTCAATTAATGCATGCCCAGTGACCTTCTTCCATTCATTTGCGACTGATTCTTGCACCGCCATTCCACCACCTAACACCAGCTTTAAATGTGAGAAATCTAACTGATCGAAACCGGGGGTATTGAGTAAACCATTAAATAAAGTATTCACCCCTGCTATAAAGGTAAACTTTTCATTACCCAGTTCTTTTACAAAACCTGGCATATCGCGTGGATTAGTAATCAAGACACTCTTTGCGCCAATGGTTAATGAAAAGGCGTTCGCGGTTAATGAAAAGATATGATAAAGCGGTAAGGCGGTGATAAATATTTCATGGTCTTTGGTCAGCTCATTAGAAGCCCACGCCCTTACTTGTAATAAGTTAGCGATCATATTTCTATGCGTTAATGCGGCACCTTTTGCCACACCCGTTGTGCCACCTGTGTATTGTAGAAATGCGACATCTTCATGCCCTACTTCGGCATCGCTAAATGATTGTCCTTTACCTGCTTTTAACGCATCGTTAAATTTAACGACGCTACTCGGCAATGAAAAAGAAGGCACCATTTTCTTAACGTGTTTGACTACAAAATTGACTAACAAGGATTTTGGGAAACCTGCTAAATCACCCACCTGCGTAGTAATAATTGTTTTAATGGATGTTTTATCTAAAATACTCGCAAGCGTTCCGGCAAAGTTTTCGAGGATCACAATCGCAACCGCGCCAGAATCATTTAATTGATGTTCAAGCTCTCGGTCGGTGTAAAGTGGGTTAGTATTCACCACGATCAAACCCGCACGTAAAGCAGCAAACAAAGCAATCGGGTATTGCAATAAATTAGGCATCATTATCGCAATACGATCACCTTTTTTTAAGCCTGCGACTTGAGTAAGGTACGCTGCAAAATCCCGCGTCATAGAATCCACATCGTCATAACTTAAGGTGCGACCTAGATTAGAATAAGCAGGTCTATCCCTGAAACTTTCCGCACTTTTCTGGAACATATCACCTAACGATTGATAATCATCAGGATTAATCGTTTCCGGTACGCCGGGTGCATAGCTTTTTAGCCAAACTTTATCCATTTTAATTCTCCTTAAATTATGTACATTTATTTTTTCTTACTCAATGCATCTTTAAATCGTTTCACAATATCACTGGCTGATTCTATTTTGTCAACACCCGCAACACTCTTACCCGCTTGCCAATATTCTTTTTTCGCATTTTCATCATAGGATGATTTTCGTAATTGGAACGCCGCACGAATCGTATAGATCATCCGCATCCAGTGCTTGCCTTTCGGGTGTTTCAATAACCAACTGGCAAGCTTTCCAGGCTTTGTTCCCTGCTCTTTAATATAGCCTGTATTGATGATAGAAACAGGAATACCGGTGATTTTTTCACTTAACACAATATCATCGGCATCCGCTTTTACAATCGCCTCTTTATAACTTACGCTACTGTTGCACTCTTTAGTTGCAATAAAACGCGTGCCGAGTTGGCAAGCATCATAACCTAACTGCATTGCCTCCATATATTGCGCTTCATTACCAATGCCTCCAGCACACACTAAGGGCACGTTTAAATCTTTAAATTCATCAAATAATTGTTCTTTGCTTTTTGCGCCAGCATGACCACCTGCAAAATTATTCACCGCGATTAAACCCTGCGCACCACCCTCAAGCCCTTTTTCTGCCCATTTGCGTTCGGTTACATCGTGATACACAATACCGCCGTGTGGTGTGACAGCATCCACTACCCATTTAGGGTTACCAAGCGATGTTATAAAAAAACGTACATCTTCTTCCAAAGCAATATCAACCCACTTCACCATTTTATCGTGGTAACGTTTCGATGATTTTTCGATTAACGCATTCATACCAATGGGCTTATCGGTGATAGCTTTTATATCACGTAAGGCTTGCCTAAAGTCTTGTTTATGTACAAAGGTTAACGAGATAGGCTGAACGATGCCAATCCCACCTGCTTTAGATACTGCCGCTACTAATTCCAAATTTGAACAAGGATACATTGGACCGCAAATAAGTGGTATTTCAATGCCTGCATGTTGTGTAAAAGGCGTGTCTAAAGAAAAGCCTAAAGAAGAATTCAAAACAGTTGCCATTACATTTTTTCCTCTTTTGGAGACAATCGCCAATGTACTTTAACGCGTGACACAAGATCGCCCTCCGCATCTTTTATTTCTGCAATCGCAAGACTATTAATTGATTCTGTTACGCTTTCGGGTGGATTCGCCGTGCCTTCTGCAATTAATCGTCCACGTGCTTTTTTGATATATTCAATCTCAAGATTAACCACGATCGCGCGCGTATTCGGCGGAACAGCCGAAAGCATTGCCAAGCCACTGGCAACTTCGCCCAAATTTGCCAAGGCAATCGCATGAATACAGTTAAGGTGGTTGCGCACCGCACGACGATCTTTAAGTGCGATTTGAACTAAACCCGGTTTAATATCCAGCACATCCGCTTTTATAGAACCTGTGTAGGGCGCAGTTCGACCCAAGACAATACTGAATAATTTGCGCCCTAAAGCTGTGCCGCCAAAACGCTTCCACATAATCATCAAGCGTTGTTCGGGTGCTTTAGATTGCGTAGATAATGTACCCTGATTTGAAAGTTCTATAGCCAATAATATACCTTTTAAATTATTTATTCGGTCTTGATAAGGAGACCCTTTAAGAGTATGAAACCTCAGCATAACTCAGTGGCGAAAGAAAAATGAGATAAAATTATTCTGATTGAG
>CAZMWD010000028.1:11004-13225 GCA_964569685.1 uncultured Cocleimonas sp.
ACCTCAGCATAACTCAGTGGCGAAAGAAAAATGAGATAAAATTATTCTGATTGAGGCGTAAAACGTGGCTAATAGCGTGCTATTGGCAAGATTTGCAACGAAAAGCAGGATAATTTTAGCCATTTTTACTCGTCACCTGAGTTATGCTGAGGTCTCAGTATAGCTAATATATAAAAATTATCCTGTAAAAGCGTGTTTTGAATTTAAATATTCACGTTCTTCGACTGTATTTTCTCTATCTAAAATTTCATTGCGATGAGGAAAGCGACCATAAGTTTTTATTAAATCACGATGGTGTTTCGCAAAACGAATATTGCCTTCAAGCCCTGTTTTTTCAAATACGCTAACCGATAAATTTTGATCATCAAGGTTTTCGCTGTGCATCAGTGGCATATATAAAAAGGCAATACAGCCTTTATCAATTTGTTGATCTAAACCATTTTTGATTGCGTATTTCGCAACCTCAATACTCTGCTGTTCTGTACTAAAGCTTTTAGGCGTATCCCGAAACATATTTAACGGTAGCTGATCCAGTACAATACACAGTGCTAAACAGCCTGTCGCCGACTCTTTCCAATGATCTAACTCTCCACTTTTTGCGCTTTCCCACAGATCATTAAATTGCGCTCGCATTTGCGCATCTATTTCTGGTGTTGAAGCAAACCAGTATTGTTGATTTTCCTCACTAAACCAATACTCAATTATTAAGTCAGGTTTAATTAAATGAGGTTTAATTAAATGAGGTTTAATTATCATGATACTTAATCTGCCAAGCCACATCCATCGCTTGTTTATTTTCAAGTACATCATGTACTCGAAAAATACTCACCCCTGCATTCACACCCAAAGCAGTGGTCGTACACGTACCTGTTATTCGTTTTTCTGGATCATCTTCATTTAAAATCTCACCTAAAAAACGCTTACGGCTTGTGCCTAATAGCACAGGATAACCACGCGCTACCAGCGAATCCAACCCCGCCAATAATTGCAGATTATGTTCAAGCAACTTACCAAAGCCAACCCCGGGATCAAGAATGATATTGTCTTTATCCACCCCCACATCCAACGCATATTGCGCACGTGTTTGTAGGTATTCATCTACTTCTTTCACCACATTATCATAAACCGGATTATCCTGCATTTGGTTTGATTGTCCCTGCCTGTGCATCAGTACGATAGGAATATTTTTATCTGCTGATAAGGTAAGTACCCTATTATCATCCTCCCCTGCGGATATATCGTTAATCCAATTTGCACCCGCGTTGATTGCACCTTCAGCGACTTCATATCGCGTGGTATCGACACTAATCAGGAGTTGTTTATCCTTTTTGCGAATGCCTTCGATGACGGGAATTACTCGGCTTAGTTGTTCTTCGGCGGATATTTGTTGCGCACCCGGGCGGGTAGATTCGCCCCCTATGTCGATAATGGTTGCACCTTGTTTTTGCATTTCGAATGCGCGTTTGATGGCGGTTCTTGGGGTGTTGTGTTTACCTCCGTCAGAGAAGCTATCAGGGGTAACGTTGAGGATACCCATTATCATAGGCAGTTGATTTTTCGTATGATTTTTAGTCATTAAGGCACTTAATCAATTTTTTATCAAACGTTTTAATGTGATAGGTTTCAGACAAAGCACATAGATAACAATCAACAAAATCCAAATTTTTACTTTGAAAGATTCTTAATGCTTTTAACATCAATGTTTTCGATTCATACAGAGTAAAATTCTCCAGCATTATAAATTCTGTTAACGTTGAAGAAATTACCTCTTTTGGCGTTTTATAGACACCAGAAAGTACATAAACAACTTCTGCAAGAACCTCATTAAGAATTAAGCAATGCTCATTTAAAATGGTTTCTTTAGCCTGTTTCGCCATCTTCTTGTTATCATTTAAAAGATAACGCAGAATATAATTTGCATCTAAAACTAACACTAGGGCTGGTGCTGGTGCTTCTTATTTACTTGTTTCTTCCAAGCACTCTTTTCCTCTTCCAAAAGAGAAGAATTCGCATATTGATTTAGCGAGCCTGCTAATTTTTCAACCGTTATTTGATTTTCTTTTTGTTTCTTTACAAGTTCTTTGATGAACTGTGCATATTTACTATCAACAAAATACCCCTTTACTTTATCTCTTTTTTTATCAATTACCTCAACAATATCCAGCTCATTGAGCTTATGTAAATTTCGTTGAATATCAGAAATACTAATTTGCTGCATGAC
>CAZMWD010000029.1:0-6281 GCA_964569685.1 uncultured Cocleimonas sp.
TATTGATTGGAGGTTGCACACGTCTGATACAGCGCTCACTAATACACGCTAAGTTCTAGTATCGCCTTGCAGGCGAGCTAGTACTAAGCTTTTGCATAATTGGGTTATCCATTTTTTGAAAACAAAATGGTAAGCCCACTAAATAATAGAATGCCGCTTTAACTTCGAACGTAACGTTGCACGATTAATCCCCAAATAAGCAGCAGTGCGAGATTGATTACCATTGGTGTGTTGCATAATAGCCTCAAGTAAAGGGCGTTCAACTTCATCCATTACCTGACGGTAAAGGTAGGTTGGGTCTTGATCACCGAGTAATTGTAGGTATTCCTTTACGGTTATTTTCGTCGTTTCTGCTAACGATTGACCAGAAGGAGAGGTAACGGGGAGTGTTGTCATGGGTTGATTCATAGCTAAGCAGCCTTTGTCCTTTGTGTTGATATTATAGTTCCATGGTCATTTCGCTTTACCGACGATTCACTGTTAATGTCATTTAAGATTTTAGTCAGCATTTGTATTTGATCAGATGCCGATGAGATTGAAAAAATCTCTTTCTTAAACTTTTTTAGCAAGTGTTTGTTATGACCTGTTAGATTGTATAAATACCAACCAATGTGCTTTCGCGCAATGCGAACCCCCTGACCTGTGCCGTAGAAGCGATGAATGGCACATATATGCGCTAATGTCGTGCTTATTTTTTGTTCGAGTGAGATAGACGTAAGGGGGGTGTCTCCTTCTAAACACCTATTTATTTCACTAAATATCCAAGGTTGTCCTTGAGTAATTCGCCCTAACATGAGTCCATCTACACCCGTATAGTCTAAAATAAAGCGTGCAGATTCTACATTTTGAATATCACCATTGGCAATGACTGGGATAGAAATGGCTTGTTTAACGCGTCGTATGGTTTCAAATTCTGCGTGTCCTGTATACGCTTGCGCGCGGGTGCGACCATGAATAGCAAGGCTGGCAATCCCCGCTTGTTCTGCAATTTTTGCTATTTCTATTACGTTACGATGGTTTGATGCCCAGCCTGTACGGGTTTTGAGTGTGACGGGTATATCAACGGCCTTAACAACCGAATGCAGTATGCGCGCAACTAATTGAGTATCTTGCATTAACGCGGATCCAGCAGCTTTATTACAGACTTTTTTGGCAGGACAGCCCATGTTTATATCAATGATTTGTGCGCCGTTTTTTGCATTATATTTTGCAGCTTCTGCCATTATCAGTGGGTCAGTGCCTAATATTTGTACTGTACGCGGTTCTGCTTCGTCTTGTTGTAATAGGCGCAGTTGGGTTTTTTGTGTCTTCATTAAACGTGCATCGGAAGTGACCATTTCAGATGGGGTTAAACCCGCACCGTAAAATCGACAAATATCACGATAAGGACGATCTGTTACCCCTGCCATGGGAGATAGCAATAATTTACTTTTTAGTTGATAAGGACCGATTTGCATGGTGAGTAAGTAATATTATATGTGTCTATAGAAACTTAAACTGAAAACGAGTGGCATCGTTACCGGGGTCGATGATTTTTAATTTTAAATTGGTGGGTTTATTAACCTCTAAAAGCATTTTATTATTATATTTTTCAAGGTATTCTTTTGGTTCAAAACGTCTCAGTGCGACTAATTTAGCCTCTGCATCGGTTAAGCGTACTTCTAAAATGGGATAGGGCTGATCATGTTCTGCTTGGTTTTCGATAGAAGCGGAGATCAATAACACACCTTCTTCATTTGGATGCGCAAACACATTATTGTTGAGCATTTCAATTTGTTCGGGCGCATGTACGGGTTGATTGCTAAAAAAATGGCGGTTATTGTAAAGTATCTGTGCAAGTAATAAGGACGCTAACGCGAGTGCTATCAGTTTAAGCCATTTAGTATCTACATTTTCTTCAGTGTTTTTTATAATATCTTTAAAGGTGGGTTTACTTATTTCAGGGCGATAGCTGTTTGGGTCTACATTATCTTTTTCATTAGCATGTGTTTTATTGTCGACGTTTGTTTGTTTATCGCGAGCGTCTGTTTCAGATGAATCGGGGGCATCAGAGAAGGGTGTGGGTAGTGTTGTAGATAAAGAAGCCATAGCATCAAACACTTCATTACATTCGCCACAACGCAGTTGCCCAGCAGAAACCGTTACTTCACGCATGGAAACTTCAAAGATGGCTTTACAATGATCGCACTGTGTATACATGGATGCTAAATATGCTCGTTAATAAGCGATTGATTGTATTTGAAAACCTAGAGAATTAACATGCTATTTTTTAGTCGCATTTATTCTTATCCAGCCATCGAGCATTTTGACTTGGATATTTTCAAATGCTACTGAATAGGTGTTTACAACATCATCTTGCTGATCTTCTAAAATTCCGGATAAAACCAAAGTTCCACCACTGATAATAAGTGAGTTTAGTTTGGGATAAAGTTCAACCAAAGGCCCACTAAGAATATTTGCCATTAATAAATCGACAGGGGTATCAGGACAATTTTCGGGTAAAAAACGGCTGATCTTTTCGCGTGCAATGCTATTACGTTGCATATTATCCAGTGTGGCAGTAAGTGCTTGTGGGTCAATATCGGTGGCAACGATGTGTTTTGCACCGAGCTTTATAGCAGCTATAGCAAGTACGCCACTGCCACAACCGTAGTCGATAACGTTTAAACTATCAGGTGGGTTTTGATCCAGCCATTCAAGACACAGTGCGGTGGTTGGGTGCGTACCTGTGCCGAATGCTAAGCCTGGATCAAGTAGAATTTTTACGCTGTTATCATCAGGAATTTCATAACCACTGGGGTAAATCCACAAATTATCGCCAAACTGCATGGGGTGAAAATTTTTCATCCATGCACGTTCCCATACTTGGTCTTCGAGTACTTCGGTTGATATTTTAGTCATATCCCACAATTTTTTATTCGTATTTAATTGGGAAACGAGTGGTTTAAGATTTGCATCTTCTTCAAACAATGCAGTGATGATGAGTGTATCCCACAGAGGCGTTTCGCCGGGGAGTGGCTCTAATACAGGGTTGTCTTCTGCATCTTGGATCGTTATGGAAAGCACATGGTGTGTTTCCATAAGATCATTAATACTTTCTTGATGAACCTTACTGCTGGTGTGGCAGATAACGTGTTGCCAAGGCATTTTTACAGTCCTGTTTTTGTAATCGTGTTAATGATGTAATATTACAAACCGAGTTTTTTCTCTAAATAATCAATGCCGACACCCCCTGCAATAAATGCAGTGTCTTCCATAATACGTCGTTGTAATGGGATATTCGTTTTGATTCCCTCGATAACCATTTCGGACAATGCGCCTTGCATGCGTTTGATGGCAGCGCCACGGTCTTCTGCATGAACAATTACTTTGCCAATCATCGAGTCATAATACGGCGGTACAGTGTAGCCACCATAGATATGCGAATCAACACGCACACCTAAACCACCCGGAAGATGAAAACGATTGACAGTACCGGGTGATGGTATAAAAGTATCAGGGTCTTCGGCATTGATACGGCACTCAATCGCGTGACCATTCGGTTTGATGCTACTTTGTTTGATCTTGAGTTTCTCACCGGATGCAATCAATAGCTGTTGTTTAACTAAATCGACACCGGTGATTTGTTCTGTGACAGGGTGTTCTACTTGCAAACGGGTATTCATTTCAATGAAATAAAACTCATCGTTTTCATATAAAAATTCAAACGTACCTGCACCACGGTAGCCAATATCGACACAGGCTTTAGCAACTGATTCGCCTATTTTTTTGCGTTGTTTAGCGCTAATGCCGGGTGCTGGGGCTTCTTCTACCACTTTTTGATTACGGCGTTGCATTGAACAATCGCGCTCACATAGATGAATCGCGTTGCCGTGAGTATCTGAAAGCACCTGAAATTCGATATGGCGTGGCGTTTCTAGAAATTTTTCCATGAAAACGACATCGTTATTAAAGGCAGCCCCAGCTTCTGTTTTGGTTAATACAATCGATTCTAATAAATCAGAGGCATCATAAACAACGCGCATGCCTCGTCCACCACCGCCTCCTGTCGCTTTAATGATAATGGGGTAACCAATTTCTTCTGCCATTTTTAAACTGGCATCTGCATCATCGGGCACAGGCCCATCAGAACCTGGAACACAAGGAACGCCTGATTTATTCATGGCAATTTTGGCAGAAATTTTATCACCCATAACACGGATGGTTTCAGCAGTGGGCCCAACAAAAATAAAGCCACTGGATTCAACGCGCTCTGCAAAATCTGCATTTTCTGATAAGAAACCATAACCGGGGTGAATGGCATCGGCATTGGTGACTTCTGCTGCGCTAATAATCGCAGGAATATTAAGGTAGCTTTCCAAAGAAGAAGGTGGGCCAATACAAACGGCTTCATCCGCAATACGCACGTGTTTTAAATCACGGTCTGCGGTGGAATGTACCGCAACGGTTTTTATGCCCATTTCTCGACAAGCACGTAATATTCGAAGTGCTATTTCGCCACGGTTGGCAATGAGTAATTTTTTAATCATCTTGTGTTATCCCTAAAATCACTCAATAACAAAAAGAGGTTGTCCGAATTCAACGGGTTGCTCATTTTCAACCAGAACTTCTTTAATGGTACCGGCTTTATCGGATTCGATTTGGTTGAGCATTTTCATCGCTTCGATAATACATAAAGTATCCCCTATGGCTATTTTTTGACCGACCTCAACAAAGGATTTTGAGGTGGGAGAAGATGCACTGTAATACGTGCCAACCATGGGGGAATCAATGGTTTCACCTGTGGGTGCATCGGCAACAGCTTCGGTAGCAGGTGCACTTGGTGCAACACCCAATGGAGGGGCTACTGCGGGAAGTGGTGCAGCTAGGGGTGCGGCATAAACAGGTGCAGGTGAGTTGCGCGAGATACGTACTGATTCTTCACCTTCAACGATTTCAAGTTCTGCAATATCACTGCTTTCTATTAATTCGATCAGTTTTTTAATTTTACGAACGTCCATAAAAAAATCTCTATTTGTTTTTTTCAAGTGGCGAATTAAGCAGGTTAAACGATGCTTGTAACGCTAGCTCATAGCCTTGCGCACCAAGACCGACGATAGTACCTACGGCAATATCCGAAAAATACGAATGTTGACGAAATTCTTCGCGTTGATGCACGTTGGATATATGTATTTCAATAAAAGGTATTTGTGTGCCCAAAAGTGCATCGCGTATCGCAATACTGGTATGGGTAAATGCAGCCGGATTGATAATAATAAAGGCGACGTTATCGTTAGCTGCTTGATGAATACGGTCGACCAGACCAGATTCGGAATTACTTTGAAAATGACTGAGTGTATGATTCTCTGTCTTTGCTTGTTTGGCTAATCGGGATTCAATATCCGCTAACGTATCAGCACCATATAAATCAGGCTCACGCGTACCCAGTAGATTTAAATTAGGTCCATTTAATAACAGAATTTTTGACATTTAATACTATTAGCCCGAATAGTTAACGTATTGTATTAAAAAATGGAAAAAGTCGATTTCTTTGCAAGTTTGCCGAAGTTATCGTCAATACGCGTTAATTTGTGCGAATTTTACACCTGTGATTGGGAGAAAGCTAGATTAGTTTTGCATTAAAATTCTATTGGGACAATATAAAGTTGATCCTTCTGAACGTTTTTATCTGTCTAGTAAAGAATCATCTAATTTATTTAGGTGATAGAGAGGAGGCACAAAATAATGTCAGCAAAAATAATGGATAAAAGTTTGCCTCTATTTCGCGATAATTAAATTACTTCATCAAAAGCACTTTTAACTCGAAGTGGCAGGTGTTTGGAACAACGTTCACAAGAGACATATCAATTGATTCGTGATGTGAAAAAGGTGTTCGACGATAAGATGTAAAACTGGCAAAGTAAGTAAGGTAATATAATCGACTTAATCAGGTCTCTTAAAAAGGCGCATACTATGCCTTTTTTTTGTGACTAATTATTGAGCAATCAGAATATGATCTTGTTATTTAAATGAGGAATGAAAAATGAAACCGGGTTTAATAATTGGCTATACTTTTCTGATTTTAATTGTTTTATTAATAGGTAAATGTTCGGTTGGTGTTTATCAAGGGTTTAAAGAGTTTCCTGAATACGCCAAAAAAGAAGTGCTTCATGTTAAGTATGAAGACCTGTTGAAATCCATTGATGAGACTGTTGAAAAAAGTGATTCCTTTTTAAGTTTTGCTGCTAACTTAGAAAAAATAGAAAAGCCCGATGATCTAATTTATTTTGGATTGAGAAAAT
>CAZMWD010000029.1:6381-8692 GCA_964569685.1 uncultured Cocleimonas sp.
GGCACATAAACCAATAAATGAATTTGAAATGCCACCCAGCCAAGTAGCGCGCCGGGTAATAAATCTGCGATAAAATGTTGTTTTGTATACAGCGCACTGAGTGCGATAGAAAATGGAAATAACAAGGGCCAATAGCCCAAGTTTAAATCGCTTGCCATAAAGTGCATCGCCGATAACATCGCGACACTCACGTGCATACTCGGAAAACAATTACTGGATTTATCAAAACTTTGTACGAGTCTTAACAGTCGCTCTGATTTTGTATTTCCTTTGATATTATCGCGCCATTGTTTAGGTGTTTCTACAGGGAAAACTAAAAAGAAAAACATTTGCATAAATAGCAATAAGAAATAGCTCATCGCCATGTAGTTAAACTCTCGCATCCCATCGACGGTAGCTACTACCAAGATAATCAGTGGATAATATAAGCCACTGTAAATCCAGACCCAGCGAGGTTTTAGGGTGAATTTGTCATCCAGTTTACAGTGCAGAGAACGTGATTTTTTAATCGGGTGGTTTTGCGTCCAAAAATAAAACGGGTAAACACCGACGATAAGAAAAATACACATTAATAAATAGACAAGATAATCCATTTTAAACTCCTTGATTGTTTTAATAACTTGTAGAGACAATCATGTTATTAAGTATCATAAAAATCCATTATTTATGGGTTTGTTTAATTTTATGATATTGTTGGTATCGTATATTGATACAAATAAGGATTTAAAATGAGCGCAACAAAAAATGTATTAGATGCTTTAAAAAGTGTTTTTAAAAATAAAGGTATCACTTATCGCGATGCAGCCAAGGCGTTGGGTTTATCTGAGGTCAGCATCAAGCGTATTTTTTCTGAGAAAAACTGTTCATTGGTGCGTTTAGAAAAATTGTGTGATCTGGCAGAAACTGATTTTTCGACATTGCTTGAAATTGCAGAATCCAAACAACAGCAATTAACCGAATTAACGCGAGAGCAAGAAAAATTCTTAGTCGGTAATACACGTTTATTAGTTGTGGCGGTGTGTATTATTAATTATTGGTCGTTTGAGCAGATACTTTCTCAATATCAATTTACAGAAGCCGAATTGACGGGGGCATTTACTCAGTTAGATAAATTAGGCGTGATTGAATTGCTGCCGGGTAATCGTTATCGCTTGAAGGTTTCGAGAAATTTCCGTTGGAGAATCAGAGGTCCAATTCAGAACTTCTTTATAGAATCTATTTTGCAAAGCTATCTACAGACTGATCTACAAGATACGGGTAATCAATTTAGATTTACATGGGGAATGCTGAGTAAAGAATCGGTTGAAGAACTTAATCGTAAAATCCATCGGTTGATTGATGATTATTTGCGTATTGTTGAACAGGATGTGCGTATCCCTGTTGAAAACAAATTAACCAGTAGTTTGTTGATTCTATTTAGAGAAGACTGGGAGCCACAGCCGTTTAAGGCATTGTGGAAATAGTCATTGGAAAGTAGAAAATGAAATGAGGAAACTACATTCCATTACCAAACTTTTCTGTTCGCGTTGCGCCACTGTCACGAACGCCTTTAAGCGCAATTGCGTATTCTTTTAAAATACCCAAAGTCCAATCGATACGTTCTTTAAAGTATTCATCAGCTTCGTTATTGGTTTTTTCATCGCCCTCTTTATTTAAAATTGTTTCCACATTACGCAAAATTAAATGCTCAGGAATGTAACAAATACGATTATTTTTATAACTGCTCATGCGTAATTCTGCGACAGGATAAGCACCGCCATCAACGGAAGACACGGCGACAATTAGCGCGGGCTTGTGGGACACTTCATACTTCCACATTAAAAAGAAGTTTTTCAACGCGGCGGGGACTTGTCCGTGATATTCCGGTGCAATAATTACGAATGCATCACTATTATTGAGTTCTTTTGCAATCGGATCAAGAATCGCTTTCCAGTCTTTATCGCCTTCCCAGATGCTTTCATCCCATAGGGGTAGAGGGTTACCGGCTAGACTCAATAGATACGTTTCATCAGCCTGTTTGTTTTTTATGAGTGATTTTTCGATATGTTTCGCTACTTTGATACTTTGTGAATTTTCTCGGTGGCTTCCGCTGATGATGGCTATTTTCATGTTTTTCCTGAATCTGGTGTAAGGGTTTATATTAAAAGTCTCTAAAAATAGACTATAGCATTATCTCTGTGTATATTTCTTTTGATGGGTAAATCAAGGGGTTGTTAATGACAGAACAGGTCAATATTATTTGCATGAAGTGGGGCACAAAATACGGTGCGGATTATGTGAATAAATTGTACGGCATGGTGGCGCGTAATCT
>CAZMWD010000029.1:8792-13073 GCA_964569685.1 uncultured Cocleimonas sp.
ACGGTGCGGATTATGTGAATAAATTGTACGGCATGGTGGCGCGTAATCTCACGTTGCCTTTTCAACTGGTGTGTTTTACCGATGACACGACCGGCATTGACCCCCGTATACAAACCCGTGATTTACCACCGCTCGATTTACCCGAAGGCGCGCCAGAAAGAGGCTGGAATAAACTCACAACCTTGCAACATGATTTTGGTGGGCTCAGTGGCGAGGCATTGTTTTTAGATTTGGATGTTGTGATCGTTAGCAATATTGATGATTTGTTTTCTTTCAATGCGAAATTTGCAATTATTCGTGATACTAAATTTAAACGGCGCTTAGTGGGTAATTCATCGGTTTATCGTTTTAAAATTGGTCGATACGATGATGTGCTACAACACTTTAGGGCTAATTTTGCAGACGTGCAAAACACCCACCGCAACGAACAAGCCTACCTAACAGATGAGGTTAATAAGCGCGGTGACTTGAGTTTTTGGCCGGATGCTTGGTGTCCGAGTTATAAATACCATTGTATGCACCCGTGGCCCCTTAATTATTTTAAAGATGCGTTTATTCCTGAAGGCGCAAAAATCCTCATTTTCCACGGACATCCAGAGCCTCAAGAAGCGATTGCAGGGTTTACCACTAAATGGTATCGGCATGTGCGACCGACGGCTTGGATTAATGATTATTGGAAAGTATGAAAAATAGACTTTCAATTATCACCGTTAATTATAAAAGCTGGGCGTTGCTAGAAAAATATTTAGCATCTTTTGAGCAATACTCACCACAAATAACGTATGAAATCATTGTTGTTGATAATTATCCAGAAGATGGAATAGGGGAGTCATTTGCAGACAGTCACCCCGACATTAAGATCATTGCAAATAAAGGCAACTTTGGCTTTTCTCATGGATGTAATTTAGGTGCTGATCATGCCAGTGGTGAATATTTATTATTTTTAAACCCAGACACAGAATTGACTCAGGATAATGCAATCGTCGCTATGTTTGAATTTTTAGAGAATAACGCAGACGTGGGTATTGCATCTTGCCGAGCTACAACGCCGAAAGGAATTGGCAGAGAAATCAACTTTCTTAGTCCGTGGCTTTTGATCCCTTGGATTAAATCAGGCTATAAAATAATAAACAAAGAAAAGCTCAAGAAAAAATACGTCGAAAGCCAGTCTATTTGGTATCCAGAATGGGTGACTGGCTCTATCGTATTAATACATGCTCAATTATTTCATCAAGTAGGGCGGTGGAATGAGGAACGTTATTGGATGTATTATGAAGACCCTGATTTATGCGCGCGGGTTAGAAAAGAAGGTAAACAGATTGCCCTTTTAAGAAATGTAACAATCAAGCATATCGACGGGGGAATATCGCGCAATACCGCAAGCTCTACTATTCGCTCGAAGGTAGAAACGAGTATTTCTGCGCATAATTATATTCAGGAAAATACCCAAGGAATAGAAAGAATAACGATTCATTTTTTATATATAATCAAAACATTGTCACCTGTCATTATTCTTATCATTGCATTGCCTTTTTTTTGGATAAAAAAGTATCAAGCAAAGGCTCAAGTTTTAATCAAAATGTTTAGATATTATATTAGCGCGGTGTTGCGTGGTACGTGGAAAAGCCAAAAACTTAATAGAGACGCGCCTTTCAAATGATTAAACCTATAAAAGTAAATGATAGTAATCCAAACTATCAATACTCTGTTTGTACATTAGTGACAAAGAAAAATGAATACCTCGGGATGGTAGACTCATTTGTTAAACAAGGTTTTAATGAAAAAAATACTGAGTTTTTATTTATAGATAATAGTGATAGTAACAACTTTGAGGCTTACAGCGGGTTGAACCACTTGCTAAATATTGCAGCAGGAAAATATGTTATTTTATGTCATCAGGATGTTGTTCTTATGTACGATGATGAATCGACCTTGCAAAAACGATTATGTGAATTAGATGGCATAGATGATTCATGGGCGCTTGCAGGAAATGCAGGAGGAATAAACCTAAGAAATTTAGCAATAAGAATTACAGACCTTCATGATACATTTAGTAGGGGAAATTTTCCTGAAAAAGTACTAAGTCTTGATGAGAACTTCATCATTGTAAATCGTAAAAATCGTGTAGCATTTTCAGGTAATTTAAGTGGGTTTCATTTATACGGGGCTGATATTTGTATTTTAGCAGACATACTAGGTTACAATTCTTACGTTGTAGACTTCCATTTAAAACACAACAGCAAAGGAGTAATAACAAGTGATTTTTTGCAAAATAGACAGGCACTTATAAGTAAATACCAAAGCGTATTTAAGTCTAAATTTATATCAACTACCTGTACAAGATTTTTTATTTCGTCATCCAAAACTCTAAACTATTTTCTTAATACGAAGCATGTGCTAAATGTTATCCGCTCTATTTATACAAAGCGTTGATTGTATGGTATCAAGTTTCAAAAATACCTTGAACCACCACCTATATAAACAGAAGTTCATGTTTTTATGGGCATTTAGCATAGTAGTAATATGAAGGCAATCGTCATTAACCTTGATTCAGAAACGGAGCGAATGACATTTCAAAAGAATCAGCTCGATAGTTTTGGAATTGAATACCAACGCTTACCCGCTGTGTCATTAAAGGGTCACGACGACCCAACATATAAGCAATATGCAATGAAATGGGAACGCGTATTAAGGCCTGCCGAAGTCGCCTGTTTCCTCAGCCATAAAAGCGCATGGAAGTTTGTTTTGGACAGTAGCGAACCTTTGTTGATACTAGAAGATGATGCGTGTTTTGCGGAAAATATCAGTTGCGTATTAAAAGAGTTAGAGGTTTTAAAAGACGTTGATTATGTCAATATTGAAGTGACAGGGACAAATAAGAAGAAGTTGTTAGCAAAAAAATCAGTGAGTGAATTATGTGAAAGTAAACTGTTTCGCATGTATCAAGGACGTTCTGGCGCAGGGGGCTACATACTTTGGCCGACTGGAGCTAAAAAATTATTGGATCAAGTTAAAAAGGGAAAAGTAGGTCTTGCAGATAAATTTATCAATGCGAACTACGCTCTATTATCGTATCAACTTGATCCTGCTGTTCTGATTCAACTAGACCAATGTGTTTATCACGGTATCGAAGCGCCTTTAAAGGTGGAATCAACCATTACTCCACAATCAGATGCGCATTTGAAACGAGATAAATGCACAGTCTGTAAACTTAAACGCCTTATCTCACAGTTAAAGGTTGGCATTAATCATCTTTTGCATTTGCATCATGCGAATAAACGAAAAGTAATCCTATCAAAATATTTGTTTAACTTATCGAGTAAAAAATGACTCGCTAGTCAGGCACTTTATATGAAACAAAAAATAGACTTAAAATGGGATGCATATTCCGACCAGCCAGCCGTTATAAAAGATAGAGCACTCAAAAAGAGCATCTATAAAAAGATCCGTTGGGACTCTTTTAAAATGTTGGTGACAAACGTATTTGTTTATCCTGTTGCCACTATTTTCTACCTACTTTCTTCCGCTAAAAAATTATCCCTAGAGACAGAAGCGTTTTTTGGGATGAGTGTTAATTTAGATAAAAATCCTGAAGAGACTCGAAAGCTGATTGATGATTTGGGGGTCAAAAATCTGCTTATCCGCATGCCTTTGGATGATATTGAAAATATTGAACAGTATGTTGCCTTTGCAGAGCAATTTAGTGATAAAAATAGCCTGATTAATATCTTACAAGATCGTCGCCATGTCGAAGACTTAGTGTTACTCAAGGATTCACTGGAGAGCATATTTGAAAAATTCAGTCATCTCACTCATCGTTTCCAAATAGCCAATGCGATTAATCGTAAAAAGTGGGCTATTTTTTCAATGGATGAGTATTTACGTTTTTACAAAGTAGCCTTTGATTTAAGAAAAAAGAGTTTTCCAAATATTATATTAATAGGGCCACCTGTTATTGATTTTGAATACTATTTCACCATTCGAACCTTATTTAATCTATATAAAGTCCGCTTTGATCAGTGTAGCAGTCTGCTCTATGTGGATCGTAGAGGCGCGCCAGAAAATACGCAACTGGGGCTAAATTTACAAAAAAAACTACTCTTGCTGCATGCAATGCTAAGGCTTAGCCCAAAAAGCAGTAATGAAATAGTGATTACTGAAACAAATTGGCCCATTACAATGACCTACCCTTATGCCCCAACAAGCGAAGAGAATTGTGTTAGTTTGGAAGACCATGCGAATTTTCTAGTGAGGTATTACTTGCTGGCTTTAGCAACAGGC
>CAZMWD010000030.1:0-12651 GCA_964569685.1 uncultured Cocleimonas sp.
AAACCTAGCCGATGTGGTGAAATTGGTAGACACGCACGCTTGAGGGGCGTGTTGCGCAAGCAGTGCCGGTTCGACTCCGGCCATCGGCACCAAAATACAAAATAAAGCCCACTATAGCCCACTATGTAGTGGGCTTTATTTATTCGTTAATTGATGAGAACTGGTTTCGTAAACATCATTAAACAGAGCAAGATGGTGCTTGGAGTTAGCGAAAACTCCAGAGTTAATATGTCTTAGCGATGAAAACCTTCAATGATTAATTCTCAAATTGTTTGATCAAAGCAGACGTATCTGAGCGACCATATCCTTTTTTCTGTAATTCAGCATAGCGCTCATCAACGAGCTTGCTCATGGGTAGTTCAATACCTTGTTTATCAGCTTCATCAAAACAAATAGCGAGGTCTTTTCGCATCCAGTCAATGGCGAATCCGAAATCAAATTCATCATGCATCATGGTTTCGGTACGGTTGACCATTTGCCACGAACTGGCAGCCCCATGTTGTAATACATGAAGGATGGTATCGGCATCAATCCCTGATGCTTTTGCAAGATTAAGCCCTTCGGATAAACCTTGTAAAACCCCCGCAACGCAGAGTTGATTGACCATTTTGCAGGTTTGCCCTGCGCCGACTTCGCCAATGAGGGTCATGGCTTTAGCGTAGTGATTAATGATTGGGGTAATTCGATTAAAATTAGCTTGTTCGCCACCTGCCATGATGGTGAGAGTTCCTTTTACTGCGCCTACTTGTCCGCCGGAAACAGGAGCATCGATGAATTCCAGCCCCTTTTTCTTCGCGGTAGTCGCAAGCTCGCGGGCAAGTTGAGCAGACGTGGTGGTGTGGTCAACTAAAATGGTTCCAGAGTTAGCTGTTTTGAATATTTCTGTGTAAATTTCTCGTACATCATCATCATTGCCGACACAGCTAAAGAGTATATCGGCAGTACTTGTGGCTTGTGCAATGCTGGTTGATTTTTGTCCCGAGTATTGTTTCAACCAAGTATCAGCTTTACTTTGTGTGCGATTAAAAACAGTTACATCAAAACCCGCTTGTGATAAATGCCCCGCCATTGGAAAACCCATTGCGCCTAATCCGATAAAGGTGATTCGATATTTTTCTCCCTTGTGTTTTTCTGTTTGTGTTATATACATTTATTATTCCACGCATTGTCGTGTCGTTTGATTATAATTCGTTCTAAAATTTACTTGCAAAATCTTCAATAAACCCGTCAAATAGGCAAGGTATTATGGCTGTTATTAATTTAATTTTATGAAGTCATTATAAACTCAAAAGGAGAGTGTTTATGCGAAAGTTTTTATTAGGATTTTTTAGCTTTGGATGGCTACGAGGCCTCGATTTTTTACCCCCATTATTATTACGTTTATTCTTGGCGCCGTTGTTATTTGTCTCAGGTCAGCAAAAACTAGGTCTATTTACAGGTTCTGATGTTGCTTGGTATAACCCATTGACATGGGTTAATTCTGCAACCTATCAAACTGCGGCGGATGCGATGAGCAGCGTACCCTTACTGGGTTCTGCCTCTGGAGTAACGACAGGTTTGATTGGTGGTTTAGAAATTATCGGCGCATTTTTATTATTAATTGGTTTTGCGGTTCGCTGGATTTCATTGCCTTTGCTTGCTCTAATCGCATTGACAGGTATTGTTGCATTAAACGGACAAGATATTGTCGTCGCCTTGAAAGAAATGTTAATGACACATGGCTATACGGATATGAGTACATCCGGTTTTGCTAAATCATTGATGTATTTCTTAATGTTACTTACCTTGTTCTTCATGGGCGCAGGTCGCTTCTTTAGTGTGGATTGGTTTTTACACCGTGGTATGCATAAGAAAATTGCTACAGACCCTGATGCTAAACACGAACACAAGCATCGCGAAGAAGATCCATTTGATCTAGATAACACAACAGACAGTGAAAAATTGTAAGTTAGTTTTTATTTTAAGTAAAAAGGGCGCATTTAGCGTCCTTTTTTATGTGCTCTTTATATTTTGATCACAGTATTTGATTATCTTTTTTTAATAAAACATAAACTGCCCCAGTACCACCATCTTTAGGCTTGCAAGAATGAAAAGCTAATACACGATCATGCTCGCTGAGCCAATGATTCACGTAGTTTTTTAGTACCGGCTTATTGTTGCCAGAGCGGTGACCTTTACCATGAATAATGCGAATACAGCACCCTTCAAATTGAACGGTTTCTTGTAAATAATAGACGAGAATTTGTTTCGCTTGTTTAATGGTTGCGCCATGCAGGTCTAATTCGTCTGAAATTCGATAGCTACCCGTGCGCAATTTTCGAAAAGCACTTTTTTGAATGCCGGATCGGCAGAAACTGAGGGTAGCTTCTTTATCCACTTCTTCCACTTCAAGTTCATCTGAAAGCGTGTCATTAATTTCTAATGCGAATGCGTCATCTGTTTCTATTTGTTTCCTAAACCTAATGAGGGGTTTACTGCTATCATGATGAACTTTATCATGTTTTAATGGCGCAACACCGGACATAGCATCTTCAAAAACAGTGTGATCACGTTCCTTAATCACTTGTTGAATTTTAGCTTCATTCTTCGCTATTTTTTCAGCTTGCTGTTTTATTAACAATTGCTTTTTTATGGATTTAAGATCTAGTTTTGTCACGTTTTTTAGGTTTACACGTTTAAGTTTGAAAAGAGTTATAACAGTATCACATGAATATCTTGTTGAGTAATGATGATGGTTTTATTGCGCCCGGTATTAATGCCTTGCGCGATAGCTTGAGTCAATCTGCCAATGTGTTGACTATCGCCCCCGACCGCGATCGAAGCGGTTCGAGTAATTCCTTAACACTAGAAACCCCTTTGCGTATTAGCAAACGAGGTGAACAATTTTATAGTGTCAATGGTACGCCAACCGATTGCGTGCATCTTGCATTAACGGGCTTGTATGACGAAGAGCCCGATATTGTAATTTCCGGTATTAATGCGGGTGCCAATATGGGTGACGATGTTATTTATTCCGGTACCGTTGCAGCCGCTATGGAAGGGCGTAATTTGGGCTTGCCTGCATTGGCTATTTCAATGGCGTCTTTTCAACCACAGCATTTTGAAAGTGGTGTACAAGCGGTCACGGCTTTATTACAACTGTTGCCTAATTTTTCTGCAGATGTATTTTCTGCAGAGACTAGGGATAAGAATACACAGGCATCTATCTTAAATGTAAATGTGCCTGATATTCCCTATGATCAAATAAAAGGGTTTAAGGTTACGCGCTTAGGGAAACGACATAAGGCTAAGCCTGTTATTCGAAGTGAAGACCCAAGAGGGGAAGAGATCTTTTGGGTTGGGCCGGTAGGTGAAGAGCAAGATGAGGGAGAAGGAACTGATTTTTACGCGGTGAGTCATCACTATATTTCAGTAACGCCTATTCATATTGATTTGACGCAACATTCAGCATTACAAACCACTCAAACATGGTTGGAGCAATTATGACGAGCCTGCAACAATGAGTGGGTTAGATATTAAAGGTATTGGAATGACCTCGCAACGTACGCGAGATAGATTAATTGACCGATTACAGAAAAAGGGGATTCAAAATAAAGACGTGTTACGTGTCATGCGTTTAGTACCACGGCATTTGTTTGTGGATGAAGCGATGGCAAGTCGGTCGTATGAAGATGCCTCTTTTCCAATTGGGCATGGGCAAACTATTTCCCAGCCCTATATTGTTGCTCGGATGACCGAACTATTAATAGAGACGGGTTCTGTCGAAAGTGTATTGGAAGTGGGTACAGGTTCTGGTTATCAAGCGGCTATTCTTGGTGGTCTGGTCAAAGATTTACATACGGTTGAAGTTATCCCTGAGTTGTATAGACAAGCGCGAGATTTGTTGTATCAATTGGGTTATCGAAATATTCGTACGCATTTAGGTGATGGTAGCTGGGGGTGGGCAGAGGCTGCGCCGTATGATGCCATTATGGTGACGGCTGCGCCCGATGAAATTCCTTCTGCATTAGTTCATCAACTAAAAATTGGTGGGCGATTAGTAATACCAGTAGGGGCGCAGAATAGTGAACAGGTGTTACAGCTGGTTACGCGCAATAGTGAAACCAACTATTCTGTGGATAATTATGAATCAGTTGTTTTTGTACCGTTAGTAAGCTCAGATTAAGCCCTTATATAAGTTTCCTGTTAGTATCTCTTTTTTATCAAGCGCGATTTAAAGTAGTAATAATTATGAATGACTATATCTATACCATTATTTTAAGCATTATGCCTATATTTGAACTGCGTGGGGGTATTCCTTATGCTTTGATAAATGGCATTCACCCTGTAACAGCCTATTTTATGGCAGTTTCTGCAAATATTTTAGCCTTTCCTATTGTTTACTTTTTTATGGGCTTTTTTCATGATCTTTTTAGTAAAATGGAGTGGTATACACGTCTGTTTGAAAAGATAGTGGTACGCACTCGCGCTAAAGTAGGGGATAACTTAGAAAAGTGGGGTTTTTGGGGTTTAATGATTTTTGTAATGATTCCGTTGCCTGTAACAGGGGCTTACACAGGGAGCTTTGCGGCATGGGTGTTTGGGATAGATAAAGTAAAAGGGTTTTTAGCTGTGTCTTTAGGGGTTTTAATTGCCGGTCTGATTGTGACTGCTATTTTTCTTTCTGGGGCTGAGTTGTTTAGTTTTGTATTGAAAAAGGTCTAATAAGTAGTGGGTAATTAGAAAAAATCCTTTAAAATTAAACTCTTTTTGGTTTTTTCGGTAGAAATCGAATATGTATATGTGTTATAAAGCAATAGTAAATTCGTTCTGAGTAAACTCTATATTGTTTTCTTGGAGCGTATAATTTATGAACAGGGCTTATGAATGATTGGGATCATTCATTATTAAAAAATTGGGGTTATGGGCTAAGTTAAAAAGTAGATAGCTTTTGAAACTATTAGACTTGACGGTTCTTGTCATGTCTTCATCGTCGATACCTTATTAAAATTTACAACAAAATGATCTAACAATAGTGACTAGCTGCGCTGACTTATGTCTGCGTTCTATCTAAGTTGCTTTGTTATCGATCGTAATTGTAAAAAATATAAATGTACTAATAAAATCGAAGGTGTTTTTTTATGGATAAGAAAATAGGTTATTTAGCGACAATATCGATAGTCGCAATGATGGCAACGGGCTGTTCTTCTATGAGAGGTTCAAGCCAAGGTGCTTATGGCAGTGATAGTTATGGGTCAGGATCAGGATCAGGTTCAGGTTCAGGTTCATCACAGATGGCGGGATCAGGACAAGTAGCAGGAGGAGGCCAAGTTTCTAAAGGTGATAGTGTTAATAGTAGCGGTAGCGGAAAACGTAGTCGATTGTTTGGACAACAATACCGTGATACCAAGCCAGCTACCTGTAGCCCATGTGCTACGGTAAAACCTAAAGCACAAAATACTTATACGTATAGACCTGCTCCTAAACCAAAAACAGTTTATCGTCCGCCCGCTCCGGCAAAAACAACGGGGCAACATAGTCAACAGTGGTATATAGATCGTTGGAAGCGTCAACAACAGGCAGGTAAAGCACGTCCTGCTGCTACTAACAACAATACCTATAGCGGTTACGGAAGTGGTAATTACGATGCGGGTAATCAAGGGAGCAGCACTTATTATGATTACAGTTCGGCAAGTGGCACTAAGAAGGCGAATACCAATGTAGCTACAAGCAATAAAAGTATTTACACAGGTAGTTACCAACAAAAAACGTATAAACCTTACAACCCAACCACGTACGCTGGTGGTAGTAGCGCAACAACGAACACCTCAAATACAGCAGTAAGTTCTTCTGGTGGCGGAAATACCTATATGGTTAAGAAAGGTGATACTGTGTTTGAAATCATGCGTCAAACGGGTGTTTATTGGAAAGATATTATAAGAATAAATGGTTTACAGCCTCCTTATAATATTGCTCCTGGGCAGACTATTCGTTTGAAATAATCTGTACCATAGACATAAAAAAGCCCTTTTAAATAAGGGCTTTTTTTATGGATGAGTTTTTTGTTTTCTTCTGTTTAGGAACGTGCATGAAATAAGTTAGAATGTCGAAGTTATTACATGCACGTTCCTTAGCATTATTTTTTCGGAGGCTGGATGTAATCCATAAGATCATCGTAAGTAATCATTCCAATATGCCTATGTACCAACTCCCCTTGAGGAGAAACGATGAAAGTTGTAGGTAACGCTTCGATAACTCCGAACGCTAATAGCGTGCTTTGTTGGGCGGGAGCCATAATGTAACTAAGCTCAAACTCTTGTTTAAACTTTTTTAATTCAGGAATAGGGTCACCGCCGACATCCAGCCCTAATACCACGGCTATTTTTTTTTGTTCTTCATAAAAAATATTGAGATCAGTTACTTCGACTCGGCAGGGTGGGCAATAAGTTGCCCAATAATTAACAATCACCCATTTTCCTCTGTAGTCTTTGAAATTATGTTGTTTTCCATTTAGATCTTTAAAGGAGAAATCGTTAACAATGTTTGCATGCTTTACCTGTGGTTTTTTAGTGATGACTTTGGATGTAATAAGTTCTTCAGAAAAAATACTATCGGATTCTGCAATGAGAACGGTAGGAACACACATTAAGGCGGGTAAGATTATTTTTGCTAATTGAAGTTTCATTATGAAAATGACTCATTAATTTAAATGATTGTGATGCTCGCTTAAAAAAATATTAAAAACAAGTTTTATAACATAATTCTTTGATAAACAATTTGTGTTTATGTCCGAGTTGGATACACTGTAATAAGGTCTCTGTTTATATTATCAAGGAAAAATAATGTCAGATTTAACTACAATTTATCATAATCCGCGCTGTTCTAAGTCCAGAGCAGCACTTGAATTATTAAATGAAAAAGGTTTAGAGATTACTGTTGTTAAATATCTTGATACGCCACCCAATAAAGAATCGTTAGAAGAAATATTAACAATGTTGAACGTAGAGCCAAGAGATTTAATGCGTAAAGGTGAACAAGAATATAAAGATAATAATTTGGCTGATGAAAATTTAAGTAGGGATGAGTTAATTGCTGCAATGCTAACCTTTCCGCGTTTAATCGAACGTCCTATTGTCATTAAAGATGGCAAGGCGGCAATTGGTCGCCCGATTGAAAAAATAATCGAAATATTGTGATCTTGTAAAGTAATATTGTTAGAACAGGCAAGGCAGGTTATCAAATGAAACAAGTGTTGGTTCTTTATTATTCTCGTCATGGAGCAACCGCTGAAATGGCGAGATTGATTGCGCGTGGCGTAGAAACCGTTGAGGGTGTGGAAGCGATATTGCGTACCGTTCCAGAAGTTTCTGAAGTGTGTGAGGCTGTAGAAGCGAGCGTGCCAGATACAGGCGCGCCTTATGTTATCACCGATGAATTAAAATCGTGTGATGCCTTGGCGTTGGGTAGCCCTACTCGCTTTGGTAATATGGCTTCACCTCTTAAATACTTTTTGGATAAAACCAGTGGTTTGTGGATGTCGGGTTCTTTAAGTGGAAAACCAGCCGGTGTTTTTACATCTACTTCTAGTCTGCACGGTGGGCAAGAAGCAACCTTGTTGAGTATGATGATCCCACTATTACATCACGGTATGTTGATTAGTGGCTTGCCTTATTCCGAATCTGAATTGTTAACCACTAAAAGCGGTGGCACACCTTATGGGGCCTCTCATGTGGCGGGTGCTCAAAGCGATCAACCGTTAACGGATGAAGAAAAGTCACTGTGTATGGCGTTAGGAAAACGCCTAGCCACTTTATCCACAAAGTTGTCAGTAGGCTAAAAAATATGGATATTACTTTTTTTTGGCGATTGTTAGCGGCTGTTGGTATTCTAGGGTTGGTCGTATTAAGCATTGTTTGGAATGGTTGGCTAACACCTATTCAACAATATCCACGGTCGATTGAAATTGCGTTGTTAACCATACCTCTATTGTATTTTGTTCGAGGAATTTTATATGGCAAGCGTGATACATTCATAGCCGTTACTCTGTTGTCTTTTCCTTATGCTTTAATGGGGATTTGGTATATCTTTTCGGCTCAAGAATCTGTTTATGGCTATGTCATGCTCGGATTGAGTTTATGTTTGTTTTTTGGAAGTTTATTGAATGTTTGGGTGCTAGATAAGCGAGAAAAACAGGGAAGATTAAAATAGTTAAATTAATAATTTGATGCCAGTTTAGGAAGATTAGGTTTCAGCGTCCTTGCTATTAGCTTATATATAACGAGACTAGTATAAACGATCTTATCTTGCACCGAATCCAGTTAAGATAGTGTAAATAGTTTTGTATACAATTTTCATATCCATAATGAAAGACATGTTGTTGATGTATTCTAAATCATATTTTAATTTAACGACTGTACCATTCTCATCATCTACATAACCTTGCACTGTTTGCGCTAAGCCAGTAATGCCTGGTGCTACAACGTGGCGATCTGCATAGTTTGGAATAGTCTTATTAAATTTATTTACAAAGCTTACTTGCTCTGGGCGTGGTCCGATAATGCTCATCTCACCTTTTAGTACATTCCAAAGCTGTGGAATCTCATCAATGCGCATTTTACGAATAATGCGCCCGACTTTGGTTACTCGTTTGTCAGTACTTGATGCAAACTGAGAGCCTTCTTTTTCAGAGTCAGTCGTCATACTGCGTAGCTTTAACATATTGAATGGTTTGCCAAATGTGCCTACACGTTCTTGCCAGAAGAACACCGATCCTTTAGATTCAAGTTTGATGAGGATTGCCGTGATTAGGAGAACAGGGAGAGTCACTGGAAGCGTTGCTATAATCATCACAATATCCATTAATCGTTTAATAGAAAGATAAACTGTTTGTGGTGGAATAGATGCTATTTGTTCATCAGAAATTCCTTCCTGAAGTATTAGTTTTGGGTTACTCATAGTGGGCTCCATAATTCACGTTTGCTATAATTATTATTAATTTAATCATGTGTGTTTCGTTGTTAAGGTCATGTTAAGTTAAAAATAGTAGCAAAGGCGATTGCCCTCCGGATAAACGGTTCAAGTTTGCCGAAGAGAGAATAATTAAGCGTCTTTTATGTATGAATTTAGCGTTATCAGCTAGTTTTCAAGGGTGAACCAATCCGATATTTTAGAGTAATTGATGTAACACAATTGTTGGCTCTAAAATTAATGGGTTGGATTTCTCTCAGGAAATTTGATTGGTAATCAAGAAACTTAAACAAATCAACAGAGCGGTAGTTAGGGGTTTGTACTCATGTGATTTCTAGGGAGTATAGAAGAAACACAAAGAATTACTATTCATTGGCGAAAATTTGATCAGTATTTTTTATCAGGGATTGATTTATATCAATTCAGATTAAACAAAGTAATACTAATGCTGACTATCGACCACGATAATAAGATTTATTTTTGGTTTTGGATTTAGATTGCTTTTTTGCTTTCTTATTTTTTGATTGATGTTGGAAGTCTTTTTCGGGAACGTAATAATCTTCATCCAGAGTCAAGCCGACTTGGGTGTAGAGGCTTCTTAAACCTCGTATTGCTAGTGTGTGATATTGCCCGCCATGCAGTGAGCGCTCTAAAGTGATATTAGCGTAGCGAATACGAATCAGCCGGCTCACGGTAACATCTTGAGTTTCCCATAGTCGGCGCACTTCTCGATTGCGACCTTCATTGAGTATCACGTGATACCATTTATTTGCGCCTTCACCGCCGGCGAACTTAATTCGCGTAAATTTTGCTTCGCCATCTTCTAGTACCACACCGTCAGTAAGGTTCTTTATGGCAGTCTCGCTTACGTCACCTAGAATGCGTACCGCATATTCACGTTCAATTTCATAAGATGGGTGCATTAAACGATTCGCTAATTCGCCATCGGTTGTGAATAAAATTAATCCATCGGTATTAATATCCAGCCGTCCTACTTGAATCCATCTGCCACTGCTTATTTTGGGTAATTTATCAAAAACAGTGGGTCGCCCTTCCGGGTCTTTGCGGGTGCATATTTCACCTGCTTTTTTGTGATAGAGCAATACCTGTGGTTTTGCTTTGAGTTTGTTAGCAAGATGTAATAATTGCCCGCGCAGGATTATTTTATCGGTTTCATCGACGGCTTGACCGGTGCTGGCGGTTTTTCCATTAACGGTGATTTCTCCCGCCTCTACCCAGCGTTCAATTTCTCTACGAGAGCCGTAACCTGCGCGTGATAATAATTTTTGAATTCGTTCAGGCATGACAATGGGAGAGTTCTAAGAGAAAAAGAAAATGAAGCGTAATTACCACTAACTTACCTACATAGGTTAATTACAATAATTTAAAAGGGGGCATATTACGCGCTACTGATATTATCATACAGGATAGGCAGTGGATGGTATATCATCTTACCTATAACATTCATAAGGATAAAATCATCATGGTCGCAAAAAAAATATCTATAGAAAAAAAAGAAACGGTCAAAAAAAAAGATGCATTATTAAGCAAGCCGCAGGCAATTGAAAAACTGGTAGATTTAAAAAATGCAGATAAGATGATGAATTCTAAAATCTTTATCAAGAGTAAAGAGTTATTGAAAATTAGTTATGCTGCTGGAGAGTACCCTTATTCGATTAAAATGAAGCTAAGTGAATACGAAAAAGAAAAAGAATCATTACAAATAGAGTTGTTAAAAGTACAAAAATGGTTAAAAGAAAAAAATAAAAAAGTGGTGAGTATTTTCGAAGGTCGAGATGCCGCCGGAAAAGGGGGAACGATTAAGCGCTTTACCGAACATTTAAACCCACGTGTTACGCGTGTCGTTGCCTTAGAAAAACCCACAGAGAGAGAATTAGGCCAGTGGTATTTTCAACGTTATGTAAATCATTTACCCACTCATGGAGAAATAATTTTATTTGATCGTTCGTGGTATAACCGTGCGGGTGTAGAAATTGTAATGGGTTTTTGTTCGCGCCATGATCATTTAGAATTTATGCGTCAAGCCCCGATGTTTGAACGCATGTTGGTTAATTCGAATACACTATTGTTTAAATATTGGTTTTCGGTTACTCAACAAGAGCAGTTACGTCGTTTTCATTCGCGCAAACATGATCTGTTAAAACAGTGGAAATTAAGCCCTATTGATGTGCAATCGTTGGATAAATGGGATGATTACACGGCGGCGCGTGAATCAATGTTTTTTAATACTGATACTGCCGATGCACCTTGGACAATGATTAAATCCGATGATAAAAAACGGGCGCGTTTAGCCTGTATGCGTCACTTCTTATTTAATTTAGATTATGATAATAAAGATACATCGGTTGTGTATGAGCCAGATGAATTAATTTGTGGCTCTGTGGCACAGATGGAGTATTCAGAAGAAGCAGAAAAATAGAGATGCTTAACATTAGAGATATTTTATTTGCATAATCTTGAAACTAATCCCGAAATTCATTCAAACCGACGGGATTGGTATAACTTACGCCAAGTTTTTAAATACTTAAAGGTCTATCGGGGCAGGGCATTGCTTGCGTTGTTTTGCCTAATTTTAGCTAAATGGGCAAATGTTGCTGTGCCCTTAGTGCTTAAAGAAATTATAGATACGTTCGATGGTAAGCCAGCGCAACTGTTGGTATTACCGGTTTCTTTACTCTTGGCTTACGGCGCTTTTCGTCTATTAAGTTCCTTATTTAATGAATTGCGCGATAGCATCTTTGCGCGTGTGCGTTTTCACGCCATGCGGCAATTGTCCAACCAAGTCTTACAGCATCTACATTCACTTTCTTTACGTTTTCATTTAGAACGAAAAACAGGGGCGATTAGTCGCGATCTTGAGCGAGGTACGCGTTCCGTAGGCTCGTTAATGAACTTTATGGTATTTAGTATCATTCCTATTGCAGTAGAGTTTGCGCTAGTTGCAGTGATTCTATCCACGCAGTACGCATGGATATTTGCCATTACTACCTTTGGTACAGTGCTTGTTTACATCATATTTACCCTGCTTGTAACCGAATGGCGAATGGATCATCGTCATACCATGAATCGTCATGATTCCGAGGCAAATACCCAAGCCTTTGATAGTTTAATTAATTATGAAACGGTCAAATATTTCAATAATGAGCCATTAGAACTGAATCGTTATGATGGCTCGCTACAACACTGGGAAGATGCTGGCGTAAAAAGTCAAACCACCATGTCGCTGCTTAATTTCGGGCAGGCGATCATTATTGCAATAGGTGTGGCTGCTATTATGTTTCTTGCTGCAAACGGTGTCGTAAAAGGGGAAATGAGTATTGGTGATTTGGTGATGGTGAATGCATTTATGTTGCAACTGTTTATTCCATTAAATGCGCTGGGAATCATTTATCGCCAAGTAAAATATACGCTTGTAGATATGGATTTAGTGTTTAAATTATTAAACAACGAACCTGAAATTCAAGATCAACCCGACGCACAAGATTTAAAGATAAAAAACGCAGAAGTTATGTTTGATAACGTCAGCTTTTCTTATCAAAAAGAAAGACGCATATTAAAAGACGTGAGTTTTTCTATTCCCGCAGGTCAAACTGTCGCGGTGGTAGGTTTAAGTGGTGGTGGGAAATCCACACTGGTCAGATTATTGTTTCGTTTTTATGATGTGATAAAAGGCAAAATTCTAAT
>CAZMWD010000031.1:0-12595 GCA_964569685.1 uncultured Cocleimonas sp.
AGGCTGTACTAATGTGTATGATACAAAAGTAGAAGACGGCACAGTTTTCTTGAGCTTTAAATAAGAGACTTCAGTTATGTTATTCGGTCGCGGCACAAAAAATCCCATAAAAATTGCTGACAAAAAAATCAAAGAGTGGAAATACGCCACCTGCGGTTATTGTTCAACAGGTTGCGCCATTGAAGTGGGCTTAAATGAAGAAGGCAAAGCGGTGTCATCTCGTGGCGTGGGTAATGCTGATGTTAATCGTGGTAAGTTGTGTTTAAAAGGTATTTTTGAGCACGAATTATTTGATTCTCCCGGGCGCGGTACAGAACCTAAAATGCGCGATAACATCCATGATGACTGGAAAACGACTGATTGGGATACCGCGCTAGATCACTGTCATGATGAGATTCGTCGTGTTCAAGAAAAGTATGGGCGTGATTCTGTCGCTATTATTTCTACCGGGCAAATGCTCACTGAAGAGTTTTACACACTCGGTAAACTGACCCGTGGTTTGATCGGTACGAATAACTACGATGGTAATACCACGCTGTGTATGGCATCGGCAGTTTCTGGTTACAAACGCTCATTTGGCTCTGATGGCCCCCCCGGTTGTTATGATGATTTTGATCAAACTGATTTATTGATTGCGTGGGGTTCAAACCTACCAGAGCAACACCCTATTATTTACTGGCGCATGAAAGAGGCTCAAGAGAAAAGTGGTTTTCCTCTTATTGTTGTTGATCCGCGTGTGACAATGCTGGCGCAAAATGCAGACCGTCATTTAACCGTTACACCCGGTACAGATGTGGTGTTAATGAATGCCATGATGTATGTGATTTTAGACGAAAGTTTAGAAGATAAGCGTTATATCGAAGCAAATACAAACGGCATCGAAGAGCTTAGAGCAGAAGTGGCTAATTATGACCCTGTGACCGCCGCAAAAATTTGTGGTATTGATGAAGATACGATTCGTGCTGTTGCACGACAATTTGCCAAAGCAAAATCAGCGATGCAAATTTGGACAATGGGCATCAACCAAAGCACCCACGGCTCTGATGGTGTTGTCGGCATTAATAATTTGGCATTAATTACCGGCAATATCGGCATTCCTGGTGGCACCTCACTGTCTATCACGGGGCAATGTAATGCGATGGGCACACGCGAATGGTCGTCTTGTTCTGGCTTGCCAAATTACCGTGCATTAGAAAACCCGCAAGACCGTGAAGACATTGGAAAATTTTGGAATGTAGACCCTGAATTCTTCCCTAAAAAACGGGGCATGTTCCAAACCGATATTTATCACGCAATGGAGCTGGGCGAAATTAAAGGTCTGTGGTTAATAGCGACTAATCCGATGAGTTCATTGCCTAATACTGCCCGTATTCGCAAAGCCATGGAACAGTTAGAGTTCTGTATTATTCAAGATTGCTATGAAGATACCGAAAGCGCGCAATACGGTGATGTGTATCTTCCCGCAGGCACTTGGGCAGAAAAAGACGGCGTAATGACCAATACCGAACGTCGCGTCAATGTCGTTAAACCGGTGATTGCACCACATGGCAATTCAAAACCTGATTTATGGATTTTTAACCGCATGGCGGAGCGATTTAATAAAAATGGCGATGTGAACTTCCCAGAAGATGCTGCTGATATTTTCTTAGAAATGGGTAAATTATCAGAAGGTCGTTTATCTGATATTTCAGGCATGACACACGAAAACATCGAAGCCCATCGGGGTATTCAATGGCCTTACACGGACAAGCAAGTGGCTAATGGAGAAGAGCCTGCAACAGGTGGTGTGCGGCTTTATACCGAAGATGGTCAATTTAGATACCCTGATGGCAAAGCTAAATTAATCCCACTTCCGTTTATTGATAATAATGAAGTGCCTGATAGTAAATTTCCATTTTGGCTAAACACCGGTCGCTTAATTGAGCATTGGCATGGTAGAACAAAAACAGGAAAACTAAGCAACAACAACAAATACAGCCCTATTCCTTTTGCCGAGATGAACCCCGATGCCGCCAAAGAGTTAGGCGTCATTGCGGGTGATTATGTGCGCTTAGTTTCACCGCGTTCGGATGCAATTGTAATGGCGCAACTGACGCATCGTGTGCCTAAAAATATGATTTTTGTACCGTTCCATTTTCATGATTGCGCCAATCGTTTAACGCTGGGTTTACTTGATCCGCATTCGCGACAACCTGCTTATAAGCAATCGGCTGTTCGTATTGAACGAGTAAAAGATCAAAAAGCAGCCGCGCAGATGAGTATGGAAATGAGGGAGTTTTAACTGTTTTTTAAGCACCTGAAATGAACCAGTCCCCTCCACTTAGCAAGGGGACGACTACATGGATGTAGGAGGTAGAGTAAAGCAGGAGCAATTACCGAGGGTTAGGGAGGGGATAGAAAGATTGAAGCAATGTACCAAGCTTTGGACTTTCTACCCTCTCCCCAGCCCTCTCCCTGCTAGGGAGAGGGAGCGAAACGCAGGTTTTACTATGAGAGATAAAGCTCGCGAGCTAAGAAAAAATCAAACAGATGCGGAAACAAAAATCTGGCAGTTGGTTCGTGCAAAGCAAATAGAAAGATTAAAGTTTCGCAGGCAACATCCCGTTCAACCTTATATTGTTGATTTTGTTTGCCTTGAAAAGAAATTAATTATTGAGATTGATGGTGGTCAACATGCAGAAGCGGTTGATTACGATAAAAAAAGAACACGTTTTTTAGAATCAAAAGGTTATACAGTTATTAGATTCTGGAATAATGAAGTATTAAATAATATTGAAGGTGTTTACGAAGTAATTCTTCAACACCTAAGATGAACCAGTCCCCTCTCCCTAGCAGGGAGAGGGTTAGGGAGAGGGTAGAAAGATGAAGCAATGTGCCAAGCTTTAAACTTTCTACCCCCTCCCCAGCCCTCCCCCTGCTAGGTGGAGGGAGTTAAAACAGCAGAGTTACAACAAATATGTTCCAAGTACGAGAAGACGAACCTAAATACGCTTTCCTTCAAGATAAGGATAGCAAAGATCAAAATCGTTACGGTAAGCCGATTGAGCTAACCGCCGAAGGTGATTCGCTACGCGAACAGAGCCTTAATATTAATAACGATAGCGAGATTGGCGAAAACCCCAATCGCTACAAACAACATGGCTTCTATTTCACCGCAGACAACTGTATCGCCTGTCATGCCTGTGAAGCAGCCTGTAGCGAGAAGAACGATAACGCCGGTCATATCGCTTTTCGCTCGGTGGGTTTTGTCGAAGGTGGCACTTACCCTAATTACAATCGTCAAAATATTTCGATGGCATGTAACCACTGTGACGACCCTGTTTGTTTAAAAGGTTGCCCAACACGTGCTTACACAAAATTTGCTGAGTACGGCGCAGTATTGCAAGACCCTGACATTTGTTTTGGTTGTGGCTACTGTACGTGGGTTTGCCCTTATAATGCCCCCCAGCTTGACCCTGTAGAAGGCACCGTTTCTAAATGTAATATGTGTGTAGATCGACTTGAAGTTGGGCTAAAGCCTGCTTGTGTAACGGCATGTTTAGGCAAGGCCTTAGAATTTGGTGTGATAGAAAACACGCCCAATGATCGCTACCAAATTGATGCCGATATTCCTGGATTTCCTGACCCGAGTATTACCAATCCTAATATTCGTTTTCAGCAGACCAAAACACTCAGTCGTGAAATGAAACGCGTAGACTCAACCGCCATTAAATATCACCGTAATGATGATACCGATAGCTACCAGCCTGTACTGGATGAAAAACACGGTAGAACACGTCACTGGGGCATGAAAACCTTATTAGCCTCACACGAAAACGCACACGTCATGTTCACGTTATTCGCACAAGCAGTCATGGGCGCATTTATTATGCTAGTCATCCTTGGTTCTGTTTTTGGTAACCCTATGATTACGGCATTACAATCATCAAGTGCCATTATTCCTCTATTAATCGTGATGTTTGTTTTATTAAGCGTAGGTCTTTATAAATTAAATATGCATTTGGGTAAACCGCATCGTTTCTATCGCGGGTTTAATAATCTACGCCACTCGGATTTAAGTCGAGAAATTGCAGGAGTAACTCTGTTTTCACTTGGTTTAGCAGGCTACACTTTCTTCTCTTTATTTGCCTCTAACGGATTTACGAATGCGTTAACAACGCTATCCGCAATTATTGGGTTAATCGGCTTTGCAGCAGGCTCTTTCTATATGTATAAACTGTATCGCATTAAAGCCCGCCCGTTCTGGGATCACTGGCAAACAGCGACTACTTTTTATGGGTCCATGTTCAGTCTAGGTGGTCTATTAGTGGGGCTGGTTAGTAGCTTATTTATGAGTAGCAGCTTCGAATTAATCAAGTACCTTACAGTGATTATTGCACTTGGTTTAATTATCGAAGCTATCGGTTTACTGTTTCATGCCAAAGACTTAAAAAGTGGCGCGGGTGAAGGGCAAGCTGCACATTACGAGCTTTCCACTACATTTGGTAAAACGTATTGGCTAAGAAATACATTGTTACTGCTTAACTTTATTCTTGCAGTCGTTATTAGCTATACAGGGCTGTCAGGCATCACAGGGGTTTTAGTAGGTTTACTCTTTACCATCTCGTTAATTACCATGGCATATTTAGGGCGTATTATTTTCTATGCATTAGTTATTCCAACAACCATGCCGGGTGCATTTTTCTGGAAAAACAAAGGCTTTGTTGATCACGCCCGTGAATCTGGCTTGGCGGATATGCAACAGCTTGGCGTTGCTTATGAAAGACATCATAAGTTTGATGTAAAAGAGCTGATGCAAACAGTTAAAGAAAATTCGTTGTCAGATATGATTGCGCAAGCTAAAGCAATAGCAACCGGAAAGTAAGATCATTAATATGAAAGTTTTTGGTATTAACGCGTTCTTTTTTTAGCTGGCGCACGTTTTTTAGGCTTAGCCTGTACGGCTTTTCTTGTTAGTAGTTTACTAATTGCAGCCAAATCATGTTCTGATAATGTTCCTGTCGCTTGCTTAAGCTTTAAGGTATTTAATAAAAAATCGTAACGCGCGGTAGTGTAATCTCGCCTTGAGGCAAATGTCTCGCGCAAAGAAAGCAACACATCAACCGCGGTACGTGTTCCCGCCTCAAACCCTGCTTGTGTTGCCTTGGTGGCTGTTTGTGATGAGTTTAATGCTTGTCTTAACGCTTTTACCTGCGACAAGCCAGAAATAATGGTTAAATAGGCCGCGCGGGTTTGCTGGGTAGCCAAACGTTTTTGTAACTCTAATTGCTGTTGCGCACGATGTAGATTATGCCTAGCCTCACGTACACGCGATGTAATATCACCACCATGATAAATTGGCATTTTTAATTGCACACCCACAGAAGCATCTAACTTATCTTGATCAAATGCATCTTCTCCAAAGGTAGAGCCACCTGAATGTCTGGCAAACAAATCCACTGTTGGATTCTTTTCTGCCCGCTCTTTATCTATTACCGCCTGAGCAATGCTAACCGCATGTTGTGCGGCAATGAGTGATTTACTGTTTATTAATGCCGTTTTCGCCCAAGCTTCTATATTTTGTGGCTTGGGAATCAGCAATACTATTTTGTCGGAAGCACCATTTAAGTCGTGATAATAACGTGTGGTAATCGCTCTTAGCTTTTCTCTACTTAATTCTATTTGCTGATTAGCTATAACTTCTTGTGCTCTGGCAAGGTCGTAACGCGCCTGAGCTTCTTTAACGTCTGTTATGGCAGAGCGCCCTGCATCAAAAAAAGCTTTTATTTGTTTTAATTGACGACCAATTGCGTTTTTTTCTAATTTTCTAAAATTAACAGTTTCTTTTGCATTTAAAAAATCAAAATAAGCTTCAGCAACCCGAATAATTAAATCTTGTCTATCTGCTTCTAAATTTGCTTCAGCTTGCAAAATAGAGATATCAACTTGAGCTATCTGGGCTTGCAAAGCCTTATTGATCAACGGTTTTCTAAGCGTTAATTCATAACCAAAGTTTAAAAAAGCAGCACCATCATCGCCACGAATTGTTCGCCCTGCATATTGTAAGTTATAACTCGTATTTGCCGTCAAATCGACACGCGGTTTTAGCAATGACATTATTTGTGGTTTTTTCTCAAGCGACGCTAAAAAACCAGCTTCACTAATTTTTAATTGCGCATCATGTTGTTGCGCATGTTGATAAACCTGAATCAAGTTTTCAGCAAAAGCTGAAGGGATAATCAAGCAACTAAATAAGGCACTATATAGAATAGGGCGTAAAGAATTTAAAATAGACCGAGAAAGATTAATCATTGAGGGTATCTCAATTAATTTATAAAAAAAAAACGTTTAAAACGAAAAAGCAGATTTTTGTTCTACACCTACAAGTGGCTTTAATTTGGTTTCAAATACACTCGTGCGAACAAAATTATTATCGTTATTACGACGTACTTTAATTGCATGCATCGTTTCACCAGAACCCACCACAATAAACAAACGTCCAGCCGGTTTTAATAGTTGTTCGAATAAGGGGATATATTCAGGTATTGACCCTGTTACAGCAATCGCATCATACTGTTTATTTGTGTTAGATAAGTCTTTAAACGCATCTTTTTGTTCCAGTAAGACATTTGCAATATTATGCTGAGCCAGTTTTTCATTGGCGGATTCAAGAAAGCCTTGATGGATATCAATACTATCGACATGCTTGCTCATCGTTGCCATACAGGCGGTCACAAATCCACTACCTGTGCCTATTTCCAAACATTGATCTTCTATATCTAGTTCAAGCTCTTGAAGCATTCTTCCTTCCACTCGCGGAAACATCATAGATTCGCCATACGCCAGCGGTGTTTCAATATCGGCATAGGCCATTGACAACAAAGATTCAGGTACAAAGGCATCACGTGGAATACTGCCCATAGTTTGCAATACCGTCTGATCAAGCACTGACCAAGGTCTAATTTGCTGTTCGATCATATTAAAACGTGCTTGCTCTAAATTCATAACTATTTACCACTTAAATGTTAGGTGTAGATTACGGATAATATGAGAAGAAGGCAAGTACAAGAAAGCCCGAAGAATCGGGCTTTTGTATAACCTGAATCCGTATTGAAGTCACGGATCAGGTATAAATCAAAAAAACAGTTATATAAATTACTTTCGAGATCCAGGCCCATTTAATTCCATGCCATTAGACATCACCGCCTGAAAGTATTCCATTGCTCTATATTGATCACTTTGTGCCTTAAATGGCTTCGCTCGAACCTGCTTATTACAACCAGCATAACGGCGATGCAATGTACCTAGGTTCCCCCACTTGGAGCGGAACACAGGAAAGTGTGTAGTATGACCTAATACAGAACTTAACAAATCACCACGAATCATTCGATTCGAATTATAAACATGACAATCTGCACACGCCATATTCAATTGACCACGCTTAGCATAGAAGAAGTTCTTACCTTTTGCATACCATGCTTTTGCTTTTTCAGTAGTAGGCTCAGTGGCGATTGATTGTCCTCGTCCAGCGTAAGCAATGTAAGCAGAAAGTGCTGCGATATTACCTTTTTTCCATTTAAAGGGTTTTTCACCATTATCTGAAAGACATTTATTAATATCACCTTCAAGCGTTATAATATCGTCCGCTTTTTCATCATGGTATGGGTACTTAACACGAATTTTAGACTTATCTTCACCAAAACAATCGGCAAAAGATTTACCATTAGCAAATTTCTTTTCCCAAAGGTCAGCGCCTTTGTCTAATGAAATTTCATAAGGAGGAAATTCTTCAATTTCTTCCCATTGTTCACGTGCGCCAGCATCCAGTGCATACACTCCATCTTTGAGATCTTCCAACTTAATAGAATCACCTAAGCGCTTTTTAAAAAAGTCTTTTAATGCCTCTCGATCTTCAGTTGGGGCTGATGCTTGCGCTACCACAAAAGGCATTAAGCCTACAGCTAAAATGACTACCGCTGTTATCAGTTTTTTCATTATAATTCCTCCTAACATTATCAATGTCTCCTTGCTTATGTCTTTATAACAAAAACAAGGAAACCTGAAAATTAATTATATTATTTATTTATTTTTTAGCTTTCACTTCTACTTCAAGCGAATCACTCTTATCTGAATTGTCTTTCCAAGATAGCTTCACTTTGTCACCCGCTGCACCTTTGTAGCTAAACGAAAGGAAGGGGTTTTTAGAAATAGAACCCGTCCAATCTGCAGATAGGATTTCTTTACCGTTCGCTTCAACCACAACACGATTGATATAACGAGCAGGAATTTTTTTACCTGTCTTTTTATCTTTGCGCAGACCTGTTTCCATTGGATGTTTGATCAAAGCCTTTACTTGAACTTTGTCACCTTTAATTTTTGTACGTAATTTAATTGTTGATTTAGCCATAGTCTTATCCTCCACATCCGCCTTTGGTTACTTTAACTTCTGTTTTTGCCGTGTAATACTTGCCGTTTGCTTTAACAAGGGCAATCACATCAGTGGTTTTTCCCATTTTAAAACGGGATTTAATAGCAGGAATTGCGCCTTCACCAAAGGTGTACCTAGCCGACATAGGCGTCGGATTAGCAGCAGTGATTGAAATTATTTCAGTAGTACCTTCAATTTCAGAGGTGATTCCAACAGGTACAACCGCACCATTTTCTGCAATCTCAGGGGCTTTGATCTTGATCTTGTCAGAGACTTCTGCGCCAGTAGCGCCCAGTGCCTTTAATACATCTTCAACTGACTTTGCTTTAAAAGCATCTGCACCATCGGCATAGGCCATGCTGGGGATTAATAGACCCGTACTAACAGCGGCACCCGCAATCAGTGAGCCTTTTAAAAAACTTCTGCGTTTCATATAATTTTCCTCAAGTAGATTTTTTATTTTGTATCTTTTTTATTTTGCAATGTTAAATTAACATCTTAACGTTACAGGGTATAGATATAATCAAGCACTTTATCTATTTCTTCGTCTGACATTACACCGTGTGGACCAAATGGAATCATGATGGTGTTTGGAACCTTAATACGCGCATCAGCAATTTGGGCACGTAATACGGCTTTATCAGGAAAGCGCGCTTTCATCGCCACTAAAGGAGGTCCAATATTACCCCCCTGCTCGCCACCAGAAATAACGTGACAAGCTAAGCAATTACCCTTCTTTCTATCAAAAGAAAGCTTTTTACCTTCTTCAAGAAGTGGGGTTAATGATTTGGCTTTATCTTCTGCGTAAACAGATACCGTCGATAAACCAATAAGTCCAACGACTGTGAGTGCCATTGCTGTTGTAGCAATTGGCGTGATGCGAAAAGTTTCCCGCATATTATCCTCCTAATTCAACTAATTATAAATATTATAAATATTACCGATTATTTGTTTTTTTTATGGGTGTAAAAAGACAACACTCTACAAATTTAACGGGTAGAATCAGCATACCCCAAAAAAAACTGCGTTGCAAAATAATCTTACAAATCAATAGTATATAAGATTATTAGCAAGTATTAATATGATTACTTTTTGCGCTTTTTATCGCGCTTCAAACTATTTTCTACATCGGATAATAACTGCTGAAACTGATGTAACTGTGCAGCATTTGTGTCCGGTAATTTTATCGCTTGGCGTAATTGTACCGCCGCATATTTATATTCACCCATCCGCAAATTTCGTTCTGCAGCCGAGCGATAAGCTTCCGCTCTATGCCCTGAACGATGTGCAATTCGTTGCCTAAGTTCAAAAAACTCCAAGCTCGTTTGTTCACTTATTTCCACCCTCTTTAATACCTGCCAGGCTTGTTGTAATTGCTGAGGCTGATTAAGACCCGCATAAGCTTCGGCAAGCAGCATTGATAGAGACTCATTTGCAGGATAAACGTTTAACAGTGGGGTTATTAATAGGATCGACTGTTGAAAATTTCGTTGTTTATTGAATACACGTGCAATTAAAGAGGCCTCTGAAACTTGCTTACTTTGCTGCCCAACAAGTTGTAATACCTGCGCATAGCGCCCTTTTTTTTCATTCTTTAAGGCTTCTGCATATTTTTTAATTTTAGGCGATGTTTTAAAAGGTGGCGGACTTTCTGGCCTAATTAATGCCCTTACTTTTTCGCGCATATATTGATAACTGAGCTTCTCTTTACCCCTCCAATTTCCTAGCCGATTTGCCCTAAGCTGAGCATCAACCACACGCTTATGTGACAAAGGGTGGCTCCGTAAATATTCGGTTATATCGGCATTTTTATTATCTGAAATTTGTTCGAGCTTTTGCAAAAATCGGGGCATTCCTTGCGGGTTAAAACCCGTGCTCGACAATATTCTTAAACCCACTCTATCGGCTTCTGTTTCTGCCTCGCGACTAAAAGAAAGTTGTTTATGCATGCCTGTTGCTAACGCACCCGTAATAAGGGCTTGCCCAAGCTGAGGGTTTTTAGTTCCCGCAACGACACCTGCCAATACTGCCGCACTTCGACCCAATGTATCTTCTTTTGATTGAGCAATCATGCGCGCAAGATGACGCTGCGTAATGTGTGCAATTTCATGTGATAAAACGGCTGCCAACTCACTTTCTGAATCCGTTTTCATAATAAGTCCCGCATTTATCAATACGACACCGCCAATCGTTGCAAAGGCATTAATGGATTTATCTTTGGAGACTACAAAGTAAAAAGGGTTACCCGTTTGCGGCGCACGCGCGACAAGACGATTACCCAGCGAGCGAATCCACGTATTTATTTCAGGGTCTTCAATAAGCGAGCCACGGCTACGCAGTTTTCTTAAAATAGTTAAACCAATATCACGCTCTTCTGAATTAGGTAATGCTGAAATAGAAGGATCACCTAAATCTGGCAAATTAAAATCGGGCAGATCAAGGTTTAAATCAGCAAACGCACTCATTGGCATCAAAACAAAAGACAACAATAAACCAGCTAACATATTAGGCATTGTGCATATTTTCACGTAAATACCTCTAAGATTAGTTTATTCATATTAATAGTTGCGAAAGTATTCGCAGTATCTGAGATCAAAGCACAAGAAACCCGTCCCTTCGACTCCGCTCAGGGAGCTTATCCATTGCTTAGCCGAAGGTGGGCTTGAATACTATGCAATAACTTTTGGAACTATTAATACTGTAATTTTTATGACCCAATGATAGATGGTTAGTTCAAAGAATAGCAGTAATTCAAGCAGCGTATTAATACTTTTGAAGTATCTTTACACAACTTACATTATAGATTTCATTTAAGCATAAACCGCTTATCCGTAATTTTTTTCGTATCTTCACAGTCATTATAAAATCAATTCTATAATTCATAAAAATAAGGCACAGATATGAACGTAAGTATCATTGTTTTCGCGAGCATGATTATTGCTCCAATCGTTTGGGGTATCATGATTTACAACCTACTGGTTTCCCTAAAAAAACAATACTGATAAAACATGGAGTAATATTGATGTTTTACTGAAACAACGTAATAGTGAATGACCCAAACTGATCGATACCTGTAAACAACACATGAAATACGAACAGGAAACACTCGAAAAAGTTATTACGGCTCGAAACCTCGTTGAATCTGCGATGAAAGCAAAAAATAGGCAGGAGTTAAGTGTTGCAGAAGCACAGCTAGAAGTAGGGCTAAACGGTTTATTTGCAGTAGCAAAAAACTACCCAGAACTAAAAGCCAGTGATTCATTTTTACGCTTACAAACACGCATCAACACATTAGAAGATAGCATTGCGGATAGACGCGAATTTTACAATGATACTGCAACGACTAATAACACCCGTGTTGAACAATTAATTCCCTGACAATATTATTTCTAATGCGTTGAGCTTTAAAAAATACGACATGCTCGAATTTCAACCTGAAGAAATGACCGATATTAATATTGGCAATGCTTTCCGAAGCTAATTGATGCAATAGTCTTGCTAGGTAATTGAGAAATGGTTTGGTTTAGAACAAGGCTGTATTCATTCATCAGCTCCTTTTTATATCCATTTATATTACTGGCGACTATTTTATCTATCGTCTATGGATTTTTATGGTTTGCTGCTCCAGAGCGTCCCCAAAAAATTATTTATATCGCCCTAATCGCCACATTTAGTTTATGTCTTCAATACTACTTTATCGGCGCTACCGCTTAATAGAAAATACCTCGCCCACCGTGCTTAATTCTGCCGCCCAAGGCTATGTTGAATTACAAGGAGAAGCATCGCTTTATAAAAATGAAATTGCGCGCAGTATTCACCACGAAGTACCACCAATGGTTTGGTATCGCACATTTTTTAATACCAGTTGGCCGAGGTTTTTACTGCATGATGATGATGATGGTAGATGTACCATCGACCCACGCAATGCCGAAGTCATTACGCCTCTTTATAAATACAACCAGTATATTTACAACGCCATTTATCCCGGCGAAACTATTTATGCGCTAGGTGAATTAGAAACACTTAAAAAAACACCGCACAGAATGTTTAGAAATAGGATCTTTTAATAAACCTTGTGCCATTACTCCAACATAAGTAGTAGCATTCGAATTAAAACTATTAATATATTTGAAAGAGTATAATTTAAGTCCATTGTCTAACTTAGTTAAAAAATGCATATCACGTTTA
>CAZMWD010000032.1:0-12543 GCA_964569685.1 uncultured Cocleimonas sp.
GTTAACTATCAGTATCAATATTTTCTAACCACTGATGGTCTTTGATGCCTTCGATATAAATAATGAGTTCCAATTCTTCTGATGCACTGCCTAAGCTATGTTTAATACCAAAATCCCCCAGACGAATTTTCAAACGCGTTTCAAAACCACGTCTAAATCCACCCCATGGGTCTCGACCGGCACCAATTTGTTTAATACTCATTGAAACAGGTTTGGTAATACCATGTAAACTAAGTTGACCGTTTAGAATACCACTGGTTTTACTGGTTTGTTTATAGTGCGTACTCATAAATTTAGCTTCTGGAAATTTGCGCACGTTTAAAAACTTTTTACCGCGTAGATGTTTATCACGTTCGGCATGGCCCGAATCAATACTCTTGGTTTTTACGGTAACTTCAATATGAGATTTACTAGGATTTTTAGTATCGTAAAAAAAGGTCCCCTTAAAATCATTAAAACGACCCGTCAACCAACTATATCCAAGGTGTTTGATTTTAAAGTTAATAGAAGCATGCCCACCTTCCGTATCAATCCGGTATTTATCGGCTAATACATTAGATGATAGCGATAGTAGTAGAGAGGCAAATACTAAAGAGAAAAAATAATAAGGGAGAAGCCGTATCAATTTCATACTGATACCTTATAAAAGATTGGATTAACTAAATTGTAGTAGAGATTTACTGGTTTTATTTAGCTAATATTTTAATCACAATGTCTTTATTATGAATTGTCTAAAAAGTATTACTCATATCAATGAGTAATACTTTAACCCTCATAATTCTCTAAACCTTAAAAGATTTATTTTACCACGAAGGCACGAAGGAGTATGAAGAAGAAAGCTTTAGTTTTTATTAGAATACTGATTGAACCACTAACTTTCATCGCCTGTTTCTATTTCTCCACTCCATCCTGTAGCACGCGCATCTTCGATTGCTTTGCCGTGAATACGTTGATGTTTTTCAAATAGTTCGGGCGGTAAATTACTTACCATACAGCCGTATTTATCCCATTCGTCATTAAGCTTATGTAGCAGGGCATTGATCCCCGATAAATTCCAGCCTTCGCATGTTTCTGTTTCTTCAATTAAACCAAAAACCCAAGCATCACGAATAATTTTTCCTATCGTAGTCATACCACCATTAATTTCATTTTGGATGCCAATATATGTATCAGGACGCGCCATAAGTATTTCTCTAAAGTGAGTATTATTACGCGGATAATAAACAATCTACATGAAAATGCAATCTACTATCCTAATCTTTAGATGAAGGAACGAAATAAAGTGCTCTATTTTTGTTTCACATGTGAATTTTTTGAAAAAGATCAATTGATAATTTTTGTCATTTTCTTTGCTAGCTTTTCTATTTTAATATCATTGCTAGCGCTATCTTCTATTCTATGATTAGAAGAACTCCAGATAAAATAATCGCTATTATCATCCGTATATTCGGTGCTTGCGTACACCGCTGGCATACTGGGTACATGATCGCCGTAGAAGCAAAGTACCGTTTCTTTCTTATCATCAGTGCTTTGTGGGGCGTAATATTCTGTTAATTGTTTAATCATTTTATCCGCATTTTTTAAATGACGTAAATAAACCGTTAGATCGTCTAAATCTGTTGGTGGCTCTTTGTTTGTACTGGATTTGTAATATAGAGGTAGTTCATCGGATTTAACTTTTTCAAGGTGTAACGGCCCATGGTTTTCCATGGTAATCGCAAATATAAACAGGGGTTTATCTGTTTTACTTTTTGTTGTCTCGATGATTTTATCGGTGACTGCTTGATCTGAGATATAAGGACCAAAGGTTTGGCTTTGATCAAAGCAATCAATATCAATAAATTCATCAAAACCCATTTGTGGAAAAATCCGATCACGACCAAAAAAGGATGCGGGGTGTGGATGGATGCAAACACAATAATAACCCTGTTTTTTTAACTGCGAGGCAAGCGTAAACAAGGGCATTTTGGATAAATATTGATAGGGGTAAAATTGATATAAACCGATATTTGATCCGCTTAACCCCGTTAAGAATGCAAATTCACTGCGCATGGTGTTTGCGCCCCATGCGGGAATTTTAAGTTTTCCGTGAGTGAGCGATTCTTTTTTACATTGATCAAAGTGTTTTAAAACAGACGTTTTAATATTAGGATGCAGTCTTCGTGCATCAAAGAATGATTCGCTTTGAATGACGGTAATATTCGCTAGAGAAGGTGGTTTGTTGGGTTGTTCAGTACCAGTATCGGGTGTTTTTGTAGGCGTGGTTGTAGATGCAGTTGAAAAAAACGGTGATGCTTTTAACGCTTGTTTAACCGCTTGTTTATGTTCTTTTGTATTGGCTTGAAATGCATAGCACCAAAGCGTGTTAAATAATCCAAATTGCGCATTATCGTTTTCGGGTTGTAGCGTAAGGTTTGTTATTAAAGCGAGTTTTTTGATTGAAAACCACAGCACCATGATTGCAACTAAAGTGGCACTCATCCGTTGCCATGTAAAAGATAAAGCAGGCTCTAAGGTAAGCACTGTATAGATCAGTCCGATTATAATTAATGGACCTAAAATCACTGGAGCTAAACCTAAAAATGGGAAATATAAACGCGGGTGTTTAAATGCTTGTGAAAACATCGCGATGTCGGAAAATACCATCGGTTCTCTGAGTGCGCTGTATTTTGTATTGCTAACAATAACGACAATAAATAAGAAGACGATAATGGCAATGCCGGAGAAAATAGGGCGTTGTACGATGAGCGTTACTATTAAAAATAAGAAACTAACGATCAGGGTTTGTAATGAAAAATTAAAACCGGAAAGTGGTGCGATGGTAGGTTTAAGTAATCGTTCTGGCAAAAAAGAGATTACAATGGTGCCAAGTAAGATCAAAAAGAAACTAAGCATTAACGTTTAGCACCGTATGAAAACAAACGCATAAACCCATCAGAAATTCCCGCAGGCAATACCGCTAAAAACCACATGCCAAGGTTTAAAGGAAAGGGGAATGAAATATTAGCTTTGTTTTTTTGTAAACCTTTATAAATAATATCAGCCGCTTTTGTGGCAGTCATCATCATTGGTTTATCACCATAAAACTGTGCGCTTAATTCTGATTCGACAAAGCCTGGGCAAATCACACTGACTTTAATATTATCTTCAATCAACCAGCCACGAAGGGCTTCTCCATAACTTTTAACAGCCGCTTTACTGGCGCAATAGGTCGGTGTGATTGGCATACCCCGATAAGCACCCAGAGAACTGACAATAGCAATTTGCCCACTTTTTCTTTTTTTCATATAACGTAACAAAGGATTCAATGTAGCAAGAACACCGTACAAATTTGTGTCGATCACATTACAAATAACATCCCATGATTCTGGCTCGCCATTCTCGCCAATACTGCTGGTAACACCCGCATTACAAATCACTAGATCAATTGGGTGTTGTTGGTCTATCATTTCTATCAGCGTTTGTAGCGCTTGAGTGTCGCGCACATCAATACAGTGATATATCAGCTCTGCACCTTTAATTTCAGCTTCACATTGTTTTTTTACATGGATAAGTTTTTGCTCATTTCTTGCCAATAAAATCAATCGACTATTTTCATCAGCATAGCGAAGCGCAAGTGCTGAGCCAATGCCCGCACTTGCGCCTGTGATTAATATGTTACGTTTATTTTTCAAGAATGATGATGGCTATGTTTGTTTCAGGTTTTATTTCAGTTTTACTTTCAATTCTAGTTTCAATTTCTATTTAACGTGTTTTTGTGAAGAGCGTAAAGAGCATAAACTACTAAGGCTATTTCCTACTGCCATTTTAATCCCTTTTTGATTATAAAAGCTTCCATTTATTTGCGTTTGATCAATCAGTGTTTTTTGGAAAGCGTCAAACAGCGTTTTGTCGGGCAGTGAAGATTGGGTCCAAAATGCATCCAGCGACCCCTGAAACGTTAAACCCCAAAGATCGTAAATGGCTGTTCCTAATACAATCACAGGGCAATTTTTACTTAACGATAAAGTGCCAACGGTACTATTAATCACCACCGTTCCTTTGGCGTGTTCAAGTAATAAAGGAAGATCACCCGTTTCTAAATAGATGACACGCTGAGAATCAAGAGTGTTTTCTTTAAGCGATAGGCTGATTACTTTGGAGAAATCAACAAACCAAGGATCAAGTGGGTGAATTTTTACCACTAAGAGCGCATCTTTAGGTGCATAGTGGGTAAATGAGTCAATGCTCTGCTGGATAAATTCACTGATATTTTTGAAGGGCGAATGAAGACGAATTTGAGCATCAGCATCTAATTGTAGGGGTAGTATGTAAAAGTCCTTACCACTGTTTAACAGCGTTGAAATTGTTTTTTTATCGTGCTTATTATAATGAAACCAAAGTGCGGGCATGCGTTTTATCCAACCTAAATATTCCTGTAAAGGGCTATCAGGTCGGTGTGATTGATAGTTTGGAAACAAAGGTTTAAGAAAAAAACTAGCGAGTTGATAACGAATATCATGCCACGCCCGAATCGCTAAGCCACCGCCTGTTGCTTGCGGTTGCGTGTTAGTAATTTCATTGTTTTGAATAAAATCTAAAAAAGCTTGAGGGTCTTTAGGAAGGCTAGAATTTGCATTGACTCCACCCGTTTCCAATGTGACCCAGTGGGGTCTTAGGTAGCCTTCTTCAAATACATGAATGTTAATATTTCTTTTTTTCGCTAATGAGATTGCAGGTATATGAATAGGGCGACTATCACCAAAAACAACAATATCAGTGATATTAGATTGGCTAAAAACCTGATCATAAAATTCAGTCAGGCTTTGCTCGTCGATATTACCTTTATAATTTATTTTATTAAGAAACCGTAAAAAGAAGCGACCTGAAAGTAAATCACCCCCACAAAAGTTTATTTTAAGAACATCGTGCTCTGCGTGTTTTAAGGCTTTGCCTAACTCCGAAAAAAAAGGGCTGGCAACACCTTGTAATAATAGAAAAGAGTGTTGTTTCATGTGGTTGAAAATTATAACCTGAATTCAATTTCTTGACGTTGTTTTTGTGTATTTATATTTGTAAACGCTTGTGGATTATCTGAAAAATCAGCAATAATAAGCGTCTGTTGCTGATACCAATCGTCCACTTTTCGTTGATCGCTATTAAGAAAATCGTGAAGGTTTTGATAGAGTGATGTGGGGATTAAAGCATGTATGTTTTGCAAGCGATGACCATCATGCGCGACAACAATACTGTCCGGTACGGATTGTGTAGAAAGTAGATGGAGCATTCTTGATACCAAATCCTGAGGTAACAATGGGGCATCGCAAGGTAGCGTTAATATATGACTGGTGTGGACGGTTTTCATCGCGGTAGCAAAGCCTGCTAAAGGCCCTTGAAAATCATTTAAATCATCAGAAATAACGGGGAAACCATAATTTTTATAACGCTGTTGATTACGATTGGCATTAATGATTAGAGTATTCACCTGTGGTTTGATACGTTCAATTACATATTCAATGAGCGGTTTATTTTTTATTTCTACCAGACCTTTGTCTTGCCCATCCAATCGCCTTCCTTTTCCGCCAGCAAGTATAACGGCGGTGATATTGTCTTTATTGATTGGCATAAAAATCTATCCCTTATAACTCAATGAAGGTTTTATAAACACAGCCAAATATAGCGTAATAGCAATAAAGGGGTTTGCAATAATGATGATAATGCTGAGGATAATACGTGCTAAATCACTGCCTCTTCTAAATAATTTATTCGTATCAGACTGCCATGCATGGTAACAATGGCGTGGTCCATCAATAGGGTAAAAGGTAAAATCAATTAAGCGTTCCAACCATTTCCAGTAGACAATACCTTTTTTAGCATTCTCTGAAAAGTAACCCACACGTGCCGAAATGGTGGTAGTAGGATATCCGCCCGCAAGCGCATTACCGAGTTGGTCGATGGCAATGAGTACGGCATGTGGCCAATTTTTATAAGGATCACTGGGTTTCATTTACTACACTCTAAATTAGTATTTAGAGTGTAGTAGAGAATATGTAGAGAATATGTAGAGAATAGTAAAGAATGTAGTAGCGTTTTGATATTATTAATACCCCAACACAGGCCCCAGCCATTTCTCTGCTTCTTCCATTGTCCAGCCTTTGCGCTTGGCGTAATCTTTAACCTGATCTTTTTGGATTTTACCGGTACCAAAGTAGCGCGAATCAGGGTGTGAGAAATACCAACCAGAAACAGCGGCGGCAGGCCACATGGCGTAGGATTCGGTGATTTTTATGCCGATACGTTTTTCAGGTTCTAATAACTCCCACAGTGTGCCTTTTTCAGTGTGTTCGGGGCAGGCGGGATAGCCCGGTGCGGGGCGAATACCTTGGTATTTTTCTTTGATAATCTCATCATTGCTGAGGGTTTCATCTGCATCGTAACCCCAGAATACTTTACGGGTAAGCTCGTGCATTTTCTCGGCGAGTGCTTCGGCAAAGCGATCGGTTAATGCTTCTAAAAGAATCGCGTTGTAGTCATCCAAATCTTTTTTGTATTGCTCCACATGCTGTTCCATGCCAAAGCCGGTACTCACGGCAAAAGAGCCTAACCAGTCTGGTTTGCCCGAATTATCGGGTGCTACAAAATCAGCTAAACAAAAGTTTGCCTGTGCTTTATTGTTGCCTTTTGTGCTGCGATCCATTTGCTGTCGGATGTGGAATAACGGCGTATTAGCGCTGTTGCGTGATTCGTCGGTATAGAGTTGAATATCATCCACACCGTTGCTATTAGCAGGGAAGAACCCAAGCACAGCTTTGCCTGTTACCCATTTTTCTTTGAGCATTGTTGCGAGCATTTCTTTGGCATCGGCAAACAGTTTAGTGGCGGTTTCGCCAACCACTTTATCGGTAAGAATTGCAGGGTAACGACCCGCTAATTCCCAGCTTTTAAAGAACGGTGTCCAGTCGAAAATAGCGACTAAATCATCCAGTGGATAATCTTCAAAGGTTAATATCACGCCACCGTTATCTTGCTGTTCAATACTGTAATCAGCCGCGATTAAGTCGTTTGTTATTTTGCCATCAAAAATAGCAGGTTTAGGTGGCTCGTAAAGTGACCAATCAATAGCCACTTTATTGGCACGTGCCTGCTTTAGTGTCGCTGTTTTCTTTTCACGTTGATTGGCAGCGCGTTTAACGCGCATTGCATCATATTCATCTTTAATTTCTTGATGGTATGCCTCTTTTCGATCCTTCGATAGCAATTCACCGGCAACGCCCACAGCCCGTGAAGCATCGGGTACATACACAATCGGCCCCTTGTATTGCGGATCAATTTTAACGGCAGTATGGATTTTTGAGGTGGTCGCGCCACCAATCATCAGTGGTAGATTGACGCCGGTGCGTTCCATTTCTTTGGCGACGTTGACCATCTCGTCTAAAGAAGGCGTGATCAAACCCGATAAGCCAATAATGTCGCAACCTTCATCTTTAGCAGTTTGTAGTATTTTATCAGTAGGCACCATCACCCCTAAATCAAGCACTTCATAGCTATTACATTGCAGCACGATGCCGACGATATTTTTACCAATGTCGTGTACGTCACCTTTAACGGTTGCCATGAGGATTTTGCCGTTGGTGCTAATCTCACAGCCTTCTTTTTCGGCTGCTAAAAATGGCTCTAACCATGCCACCGATTTTTTCATGACACGGGCAGATTTCACCACCTGTGGTAAAAACATTTTACCCGCACCAAATAAATCACCGACCACATTCATGCCATCCATCAGCGGGCCTTCAATCACAAAAATAGGGCGCTTGAGTTTCTCTAAGGCTTCTTTGGTGTCTTCATTCACATAGGCATCAATGCCTTTAACCAGTGCATGTTCAAGGCGTTTTTCGACCGTCCATGTGCGCCATTCTAAATCTTGTTTGGATTCTTTTGCTTTGCCATCGCCCATGTAATCGGCCGCGATTGCCATAAGGTTTTCGGTGGCTTCGGGGTGGCGGTTAAGCACCATATCTTCAACGGCTTTGTGTAAGTCTTTGGGGATGTCATCGTAAACCACCAACTGACCTGCGTTGACGATGCCCATGTCCATGCCGACCTTTACGGTGTGATATAAAAACACCGAGTGAATCGCTTCGCGGACGGGGTTATTGCCACGAAAAGAAAACGATACATTAGAAACACCGCCTGAAATCATCGCATGAGGCAGGGTTTCTTTAATGGTTTTGGTGGCTTCAATAAAATCAACCGCGTAGTTATTGTGCTCTTCAATACCCGTGCCGATGGCGAAAATATTAGGGTCGAAAATAATATCTTGTGGTGGGAAGCCGACGTTATCAACCAGCACATTATAAGCGCGGGTACAAATTTCTACCTTGCGCTGATAAGTATCTGCCTGACCGTCTTCATCAAACGCCATCACCACCGCAGCCGCGCCGTAACGCTTAATCAGCTTAGCTTGGTTGATAAAGTTTTGTTCGCCTTCTTTTAGCGAGATGGAGTTAACAATGCCTTTGCCTTGTATGCATTTTAAACCCGCCTCGATAATATCCCATTTGGAGGAATCAACCATTACAGGCACGCGCGCAATATCAGGCTCGGCAGCACATAAATTTAAGAAGCGCACCATCGCCTCTTTGGATTCGAGCATGCCCTCATCCATATTGATGTCGATCACTTGTGCGCCGTTTTGCACTTGTTCTAACGCGACTTCTAAGGCGGTGTCGTAATCGTCTTCTTTTATCAAGCGTTTGAAACGTGCTGAACCTGTGACGTTAGTCCGCTCGCCGACATTGACAAATAAACTGTCTGCCGCAATATTAAAAGGCTCAAGCCCAGATAAACGACATTGAACGGGAATATCAGGAAGCTCGCGTGGTTGAATATCAGCCACAATATCCGCAATCGCTTTGATATGTTCGGGGCTAGAACCACAGCAACCACCGACGATATTTAAAAAGCCACTCTCCGCCCATTCTTTAATATGTTCCGACATTTCATCGGGTTCTAAATCATATTCGCCAAACTCATTGGGCAAGCCCGCATTGGGGTGAGCAGATACGTGTGCGGTGCTGATTTTTGATAATTCTTGCACATACTGACGTAACATATCAGGGCCAAGCGCGCAGTTTAAACCGATTGAAAGAGGCTCAGCATGAATCAATGAGTTGTAGAAAGCTTCAGTGGTTTGACCGGATAAAGTACGTCCCGATGCATCGGTAATCGTACCCGAAAGCATAATCGGTAGCTCAATATCGTCTTCTTCAAAGACTGTTTTTACGGCAAAAATAGCCGCTTTAGCATTCAATGTATCAAAGATAGTTTCGATTAAAATAATATCCGAGCCACCTTCGATTAAGCCACGCGTAGACGCGCAGTAATCTTCAACCAACGCATCAAAAGTGATCGCGCGAAAACCCGGGTCGTTGACATCGGGTGACATTGAACAGGTTTTAGAGGTTGGCCCAAGCACGCCCGCGACAAAGCGCGGTTTTTCAGGGGTTGAGTATTTATCCGCCGCTTCGCGCGCTACCCTTGCCCCTGCTACGTTAAGCTCGTAGGCAAGTTCTTCCATCTCGTAGTCAGCCATACTAGCTTTGGTGGCGTTAAAGGTATTGGTTTCGAGGATGTCACATCCCGCTTCTAAATACTCTTCATGAATCTCACGAATAATGTGTGGCTGAGTAATAGCCAGCAAATCATTATTGCCTTTGATATCCATGTGATAATCGGCAAATCGCTCACCGCGATAATCCGCTTCTTCCAGCTTACGGCGTTGAATCATGGTACCCATCGCGCCATCTAGGATGAGGATGCGGGTTTTTAATAATGCCTGAATTGAGTCACTCATAGGTATAAAACACAGATTGATAGGTCAAAGGTGGTTTATACTTGAATTGTTGTAAAAAGTAACGCTTATTTTGTCGCTAGTACACCGTCAGTTTAACCTAGACGATGTACTACTCTTGTAGGAATAGCTTAACGGGTAAAGTGACTTTCTTAGAGGCATTCCTAAGAACATCGACCGATATTTTATCGTTTTTCTTATGCGTTTCTAAAATATCTAATAAATCATCCAGATCTTCTACTTTTTTACCGTCAACAGTTTGGATAATATCACCCAGCACTAAATCGCCATCAACAATTTTAGAGGCTCTAAACCCTGCTTTTTCTGCGGGTGAATTTGGAAATACTTTTAACACTAATAAGCCTTTTACGCCTAAGCGATTAACAATCGTTTTACTCACTGAATCAATCGCGTGAATGCCCAGAATCGGGCGCACATAATGCCCATGGGTAATTAAATCAGGCACGACACGGTTAAGCACATTGACCGGAATCGCAAAACCGATACCCGCAGATGCACCCGAAGGACTATAAATGGCAACGTTAACACCAATTAATCGACCTTGACTATCGAGTAATGGCCCACCCGAATTGCCCGGATTAATGGCGGCATCGGTTTGGATAAGATCATCCATTTTAATGGTTCTATTATCTAAACTTCGACCCAATGCAGAAATTATACCGGTGGTGAGTGTATGGTCGAGTCCAAACGGGTTACCAATCGCAAATACTTTTTGCCCGACTTGCAGGTGTTTACTTTTGCCCACACGAACAGGCGCAGGAACCGCAATATTGTCGCGTATTTTTAGCACCGCAAGGTCATGGCGTTGACTATTTCCAATCACATCCGCCGTATAGGATTTTTGATTTTCTAATTTTACCTTGACTGTTTTATGTCCTTTTATAACATGGTAGTTGGTTACAATATGGCCGTGATCATCCCACACAAACCCGGTGCCTGTGCCGCTGGGTATTTCACGAATATCATAGGTAAGATGATTGATGATATGTTTAACCGTTGAAACATGCACCACCGAACTATTGTTGCGTTTAAATATATTAATCGTGTTGGTTTCTTCGGGGGTTAAATAGTTAGCGGCAACTTTCGCTTGTGCTTGCTGTTGGTTGGTAAAGCTATTTGATAAAAGAAACAGCCCTCCCAGTGACGCGATTACAAACACACTTTTGATTAATAAACTGAGTGATTTGATTTTTGTAATAAATGACATATGTATTCCGAGTTTGTTACTGTGTAAAGTTAATATGCTTGCATTTCAGTAGGATTCAAGTATAAAACCTGCATGAAATTTATACCCTCAAAAATTCCCGACGTTATCCTTATCGAACCTGCCGTTTTTGGCGATCACCGTGGTTTCTTTATGGAAACATGGCAACGCAAAACCTTTGCAGAAAATGGTATTGATTATGACTTTGTACAAGATAACCATAGCAAATCTTCGCAGGGTATATTGCGTGGTTTACATTACCAAATAGAGCAAACACAGGGAAAATTAGTCCGCGTGGTTGAAGGTAGCGTCTTTGATGTGGCAGTGGATATGCGAAAAAGTTCCGCGACCTTTGGACAATGGGTGGGTTATGAACTCTCTGCCGAGAACAAAAACATGCTGTGGGTTCCGCCGGGTTTTGCACATGGTTTTTATGTGATGAGTGAATCAGCTGAATTTGTATACAAATGTACCGATTATTATGCACCTGAACATGAACGCAGTTTACTGTGGAATGATGCTGATTTAGCGATTGATTGGCCTTTAGTTGATGACAAAAATATCAATGGTGAAAAACCGACCTTATCGGATAAAGATGCCGAAGCACCTAGCTTTAACGATGCGGAGAAATTTACATGAGTACTGATATGAAAAAAGTACTCATTACAGGTGCAGACGGGCAGTTAGGCTATGAATTACAGCGTACGGTACTCGCAGGCTATGAATGTCTTGCCACTGATAAAGATGATTTAGATATTACTGATGCCGATGCTGTTAACGCGTTTATCACAAAACATAAACCCGACGTAATGATCAATTCGGCAGCATATACAGCGGTTGATAAAGCCGAAGAAGAAAAACAATTAGCCACCGCGATTAATACCACCGGTGCAGAAAATTTAGCGCGAGCGTGTAACAATAATAAGATTCAATTTATGCAAATATCCACCGATTTTGTATTTGATGGAAAAGGGTACACGCCGTATCCAGTCGATGCGCCTGCTAACCCAGAAGGGATGTACGGTAAAACGAAACAAGAGGGCGATGTGTTAGTCCAAAAGATTTTAGGTGATGATGCTTTTATCATTCGCACTTCATGGTTGTATTCAGCACACGGTAATAACTTTGTGAAAACCATGTTACGTTTTATGAAAGAACGTGAAGAGCTGGGAATTATTGCGGATCAAATAGGTACGCCAACGTGGGCAAATTCACTCGCACAAGCAGTTTGGCAAGCGATTGAAAATAACATTACAGGGATGCATCATTGGTCTGATGCGGGTGTGGCGAGTTGGTATGATTTTGCCTACGCGATTATGGAAGAGGGCGTTGACCTTGGTTTATTAGATAAACCCATCACCATAAACGCGATTACAACAGCCGATTACCCAACACCTGCAAGTCGCCCTTGTTATAGCGTAATGGATAAAACAGTGACATGGAAAGCGTTGGGGATGAAGAGCGAACATTGGCGCGTTGCTTTAAGACA
>CAZMWD010000033.1:0-12458 GCA_964569685.1 uncultured Cocleimonas sp.
TCTTGTTTTTGTAAATTCCACGCATTAGTTGGTCGCTCTCTCTGTTAGTATGTCGACACCATCATACTTTGTACCCTGGCTAAAGCCATAATCGTCAAATAAACCTGCCATAAATTCCTCCTATTCGCTATTCGCTAGTCGATAATACCCTGGAAACCATTGTATTGTGAGAGCTGAGTGCTGAACTGGCCATGTTCCCATAGATAAGGCCTACGGACTTATTAGTGTCTGCTAACAGCTCGGTTCGGCTAAGGAACAAGTCCTTAGCGGTACGCCGACTTTCAATGTCCGCTTCGGCCTGCTTGGACATAATATCTGCCCGGCTAGAAATGGCCTCGTACTCCGCTGCATAGACATCGCGCTTGACTTCCATCTCCGTCTGCACCGTTTTTAGTGCCAGCTCTGTGGTCATATTCTCGGCTCGAAACCGCTGCACTTCGGCTGCAACTTCAACCTGGTACGCCTGTATTGAAGCCTGGTATTGCGATACTTTGTTTTGATTGCTCGAAATAGCAGCCCTAATTCTTTCAACTTTCACCGACTCCTGGATTTTTACCGCCTCTACCTCTTTGGCGAAAATGTCCACTTTAGCCAGTTCGCCCCGCATCTTGGACTCATCCCCTTGTAACGCTGCACTATAAACCTGTACCTCAGCCTGTACACCGCTTAACATGGCGACATAGGCTCTAACTTCTTCGCCGTAGAGTTCCGCTTTAATCTTCTCCAGTTCGGCCCTGGTTTTTACCCCATCGAGCATCGCTGCGTACTGCGCTATCTTGGTAGATTGAGCCTCTATTTTCCGGGTAAACAAAGTCACCTGAGCCAGGTCTATATCGGTTTGCAATTTAGCCGTTTCGAGCGTCATCCTGAACTGCTCGTAGACTGACAGCGCGGCCTTAAGCTCGGTCTCGTAGACCATCGCCTGGGCTTTCAGTACATCAATATTGAGGCTGGCTTTCCTTATCAGTAGCTCATAAGCCTGAGCCGATGACTGAGCCGCCTGTCTCGCAAAGTCTATGGCTTGCTGGTTAGCGGATAGCATATGCTGAGCGTACTGCATAGCCGCCGAGATTAGCATTTGATTGACCCCCTGAGAAAGCTGCATGGCAAACTCTGTATGGGCTATCTCCATCTTGGCTCTCTCAATAGCCAGCTCAATGGCCTGAGCCGAAATATTATCTGCGGTGGCCTGGTGAAGTCGGGAACGGCCAGCATTGACAATCCCTGGCGGTAAGCTAAAGCCACGTTTGGCTACCCCGTCCGTCAACTCATTCTCCATCCGTTCTCGCTCGCTCTCTGCCCGCGTTCTCGCTCGCTCGTACAACGCTACCTCAAACTCCTCGGACAGGGCTTTACCCGTCATTACGCCCTCTTCTAGCCTGGCTTCCAGCCTGGCCATGCTATCCGGTAGCTCCGGGGCGTACTCTGCGTTCCACTGAGCCATCGTGTCGTCAATTAGCGACCTCATCTGGGGGAGTGCCGCATCATATTGGGTGCGGAATTTCTCGCATAAATCGGGGGGTGGTGCCAGTTCCCCGATAGTGACGGTAGGGGCAAACTCCGGGAGCGTCACGTCAGGGACGGCTCCTACCTCTACATCACTTAGCTTCGGCTCCTCTATATCTGTCAACGTCGGCACAGGGACGGCATCTATAGCATCCTCTATCCCTTGGGTATCGAGATTGGGAGCCTGTTTGTTAAAACTGCCCAGGTTGGCAAAACTGGGGGCGTTGTAATTGAACAATTCGTCTAGTAGCGGTGGGTCTAGTTCTGGATACTCTATATCCTCCGAAACCGTTGTCAAAGTGTCGTAGACCGGTTTCTCCGAACTGTTGCCGGGAGCGTTGTACTGCGCGGTCGGTTCGGGAATGGTAAAACTTAAATCTTGCTCCGTGGCCTCTCCGGGGTCGCCCACAGTAACCGGGTTGAGCGTGATAGAAGCACTTGCAGCGGATACCGCCGACCTGAGCAGGTCATCCGCCTGTCCCGATAGCCGTTCTGCTACGCTGCCCGCCTTATCAATAATTACTTCGACCGTGGCCATATTAAACCTTCCTTCTTACTGTATTCGTGAATAATTCTAAAGACCGCAAGTCCAGAGGTTCTCCGTTAACGTTCGAGACCTCGAATGACCAGTATCTACCCCTCGCTCCTCGCGCCAGTCGGGTTCTTCTCTCCTTAAAATTAGAGCTGAACTGCCCTACCTCTGTAGTCTCTGCAAATGGTTTTATCATAGTCGCGTCAGTGGTGTCCAGGTAAGCGTAAGGTACCCGCTTATGCTTCGCTGTGTCAAAGTCCATATCCGCTGTTTTAAACACAGCGTCAATATTCTTGCCATTATCGTTCACCCCTTCCAGTAAATACAGTCCGTCGGCTAGAACCCCGTACTGCTTACCCTCCAGATTAACGATGTTATGGAACGGGTAGTTGGTATATTCTGTCAGCTCAGCCAGGCTTGTGTTTACAGCGTAAGTCCTCTGGCTACTAGTAGCCACCAGTGTCGCTCCGCTGGCCTCGATGTCCAGGTCGAACATTAGCGCATCCAGAGACCCGTAGAACGTCTCCAGGTCGAATATCTCGATGTCCACGACGCTCACCGCTGCGGCCTGTTCCACAGCAATATCAGTGACCAGCTCGAACAGCTCAATATCAACCTTGGCTACCGCAGTGCTAGTCCCTTGCGCCTCGGCATCAAACTCTATCAGCTCCAGGTCAACGACCGCTCCCGTGTAAGCCTCTACCTCAAGCTCAATCGGGAACTCGAAGTCAGCCGTGGCATAAGAGCCTGGAATCGCTGTGGCCTCCACGTCCAGACCGAACAGCTCCAGGTCTGCCACGGTCAGGATGAGTAACTCAGCCTCGGCCTCTATCTCAAGGTCGAAAATCTCAAGCTCTGCCACACTGCCGGATACCGACTCTACTTCAAGGTCAAATAGCGGTATCGTAACCCCGGTAAGTGCCACCGGTGAAGCGCGAACCTCTAGCTCGAACTCCGGCATTTCCACATCGACAATGCAGTTAGCGGCTCTCGCTATTGAGAAATCATCCGGTATGAACGGGTTGGGCTGGTGATAAGGTGTGGTTGTTACCGAGTTGGCTATAATCCAGTTGGTATAAGATGAAACCCTGACATCTGAAATTAGTTCGCCATAAGACCCATCGGGTGAATTAGTGACATCCTTACCGACAAATGAAGTGGTGGTCGCCAATATACCGTAGATAATATCGTCTACTAGAATGGCTGAACCTGAATCCCCACTACTAACTCCGCCTTCATTGGAGAGTCCTGTACTGCCGATAACATTAGTCTCTGCCAGTCCAGAATCGAAATCAGAAAAGAGGAAGTAAGCGTCCCCTGCATCTATCTTATTATGCGTTAAATCCCAACCTTCTGTCCCTGTTAACGAACCACTATTAGGGTTTACTCGGGGGCTGTAGGATGTGCGGTCATAAATCTTATCTGCCTCATCTGCACCTGCGTAAATCCCATGCCGCTTAACAATTGGGTCTACAAACTGGGTTAGCTCCACGATAGCTAAGTCATTTTTACCGAAATCAGGATGTCCAGACACCAAAGTGGGGTCAAAATCAGGGTGCATCGTTACTCGGTAAGGGCTATAGCTAGGAAGCGTGACTCCATCATCAGTGATAAAGTCTACCCTCACCGCGTTTAAATCAGCCCAGTCCTGCACCACATGAGCGGCTGTTAACAGGTGTCTACCAGTGGGTAGCAAGATAGATGAACCTTGAGCCTGCGTGAGTGTATCGTACAGCTTTGCCGCCCCTACTTTCTGGGCTGGAAACACACCAGCAATGCCTCGCAAGTCAACCATTTCATTGATTGATTCGCTGTACAAATGGTCTGCCGCTGTACTTTTAAAACCTGCCATGGTCTGCAACTGGGCGGTCGCTATGCCACCTGTCAACACTCTTGCCTGACTCGTTAAAGGAACCATTGAAGAGCTGGCAATCCCCAGACTAATGGAAATCAGCCCTTCATAACCCTGTCCATCCAAGGCAGTAAAGGCATTAACTGAGACTCCGCCACTATGCTCACTGGCATATCCGCCAAGGGGTTCCATGACAGAAACCGATTGATTACCCGTGTCCCCCTCAGCTGAAAAACTGCTAGTCGAATCAAAGGACTCAACCCCTAAAATACTCGTTCTTAATTCTGTGAATGTACTGGTTGAATCAAAAGTTTGATGAGGGACAATGACCGCATCATTGACACTGTAATAAGCAATCCCCATGGCAGAACTGCTATTAAACTGGATAACTGAATAATCAGCCCCGTTAGCGGGTAGTCCATATTTATGAGAGGTCGTGAGGTCAGCGGTGAGTGGCTGAAATTCTGCATTTAAGATTGTGTCATCAGATAGATACAATGAGGCATCAAGATACAATAATTCATTGCTTGAGACTAATGACCTGTAAATCAGGAGGTCATTCTTGAGGTAAGTGACGACCCCATTAACACGTCTGATAGTAAAGCTATCGGTCTCTGAGTACCCTGCCCCCACACTCTTCCTGTGGACACCATTCTCAAGAATTGACACATTACCACGAGTGAAAACGAATCCAAAATCAATATCTTGATAACCGAAATTATCGAACCCTTGAAACTGGTTCATCCCTACAACTGCCCCTACTGTAGGGCTAGGGACATAGAATGTGAACTCCCCATCGCTTGATATTTTTTCACCCGATAAGGCACTACCATTCCAACCATGGATAGGGGCATCAACCACTACATCCCCATGCTGTATAACCCTGTCATAAGCTGGTTCTGTGGTGGTGGTACAGACTGTGGTGGTGGTACTTTCAATCGTTGGGTTAGTGTACTGAAAAATAAAATCAGTGATTGCAAATCCACCATTGCCCGTATCAACTATTCTGGATGTTTGGGTGGGGGAAATGTTAGCGTTGAACTGTCCCGCATTTTGTACAGGCGTAGTGAGTACATCCAGTGAGGTGACGGAAGCGGGGATAACCGTAGTGATGACGGTATCAACACATTGGGTCTCTGTTATAGCGGGGACAGTCTGAACCGTGTCCGGTATCTTTTGAGTCGCTTGCCCCGTTAATTTAAATAGCTTATTTTCACTCATCTGAATTAGTCCCCCTGATATTCGTTAGAATAATGGAGCAATTGTTCCTCTGGGAAGTTAGGCGGGACAAGAAGTGCCGCTTCTGACTCCAAAGCTAATGTGTCGCATATACTGGTCTGTAGGTCATCGAAAACACCCACGGGGACAAGCGTGTGCTGGTCTGTAGTATGCCCTAAACCCATAGAGCCATAAGCATTTCTTCCTGCCGTCCACCACTCACCTGTATTCTTCTTGTAGAAGTTCTGAAATCTACCTACCCTTACGTCCACAACACCTGCCGCCAACTGATTCATCAACGATAGCTGAATAGATCCTGATGAGGATGATAGTATGTCGGCAATTGTGTCGGCAATACTTGTGGTATTTCCAAGTCCGAACTCACCAAACTTATTAACCCCTATCCCGTATAAATCACCCGCAGTCGTCCTAATTATAAGACTGTCCCCCATCCCTGAGTAAAGACTATGGAATGTATGAGTAGTGGTGTAGTGGAAACTTTTGCGTATGTATCCGTATCTCCAAAATCCACCATGCCATTCATTATTTGGAGAGCTTCCTGACGAATCAGGGTGATACGCGAATTGTGGAGCGGCGAAATCGTTAACCTCAGTGGCGAAATAAGACGGGTAGTCGGGTAAGGTATTTAGGAAAACTGCATAGGCATCATCTTCTGCAATCGTACCCTGTGCATTAGCCACTGAGACACTACCTATAGGGCTTCGAAAGGTTCTATATCTCTGAATCACGCCCCCTTGCATAGAGGTACGATTAGGCATAATCATATTTGCAGAAGCTCTAAGGTCAAGTATGGGCTGATACCAACCCGTTGAATAAGTATAAGTAGTCGTGAGAACCTTAACGGGCGCACCCGTCTCTATCAACCTTGGCAGGTCAAGAGGTTCGTTATAGAAAGAACCAGCGTATTGTACACTCTCTCTAGGTGTCCGCACCCGCCCACAACCGAATACTCGACCATCACTTGCAACTGCGATAAACCCTCTGTGGCCACAGGCTACATCGACAAATGTGGGGGCTGTCGCTGAGCCAATTATGGGGGCTGTCGCTGAGCCAAGTATGGGGGTAATCTCAGTGAATGTACTCGTTGAGGAGGGTAAATCACTCCCATACTGGTTGGCATCGTTCAGCCCTGACCCCCACACCTTGCCGTCACTGGTTAAGGCAACCGAGAACTTATACCCTACCGAGAACTTAGATACGTTAGCCAGTGGGATATTAGCGAAGGTATGTACGGGGTTGGTATGTCCCAACCCTAACTGACCAAAATCATTAAGTCCCGCCCCCACAAAACCATCAGACACTACATTAATGGGTGCAGGTTCTTCACATTTAGTTTGATGTAACCCTCTCCAAAAACATGTCATTTTTAAGCACCAGAAGGTAAGACAATCGAATAGAAATCAAGGTTCTGTATTGCATTTTGAACCAATGCTACGCTAGTAAAGTTCATATCCGAACCTGCCACATCAACATTTCCCTGAACTCTATGGAACACATCACTTTGGGTCTGGTCATCTGCACTGGTCTCAAGTCTGTAATAACTCGCTGTACCCGTGGCTGACACTGTACCCGACCACGATTCAATCTGGGACTTTACCACCACACCATTAGTCGCTGTGCCGTGAAACGTGAGTGGTGTTGTGCCATCGTTACCCACGGTCATGGTGCACAATAGAGAACCTGCTGGATTATCTGCACTGACTGGAACTGCCCCTGCATAAATCTTTAACGTGCAGCCGTCCATCAATGTTTTGAACGAATCCGTCACCATCATTGCGTTACGCAAGCCTGTACTTGTTTTGACTGCCATCTTAAGCTCCTGTTAAATCTAGGGTTACATCCAATGCACCGGCATCGAATTGAAGTGTTTTTGTATCTTGTCGGGTGATAGGGGCTGATAGGATGGTAGACGTGAGTAAATTGCCGCCTGTCAACGCATCAAACAGCCCTAAGTGGCTGATTACATAATCACTGGCTCCTGAACCCTGGGTAACTGCCGGGAAGAGTATCACTGCATCAGTGGACACTTTTCCAGAAGGGGATACATCTGCAAAACTAGCACTCTGTCTTGCATAAGCCGTATCATCAACGACCACATCCACTTCATTAATTGCAGTTGCAGGGTCACTTTTCAGTAAGGCTAAATATAGCGTTGCGTTCGGACTTGGATAAGCGGTTGCGTTGAACACATGGTTTAGAATTGCATCTCTTAAATATGCTGACATTGGCATTAGTAATTTCCTCCTACAGTGGAATAGTTTGTTTCGGTTCGGGTAAATGTTTCGGTCTTTCCGTATTTCTGCATTTCATCGGTCAGGTAAAGGCTTCCTAGCCCCGTGGTTGATTCAGTAGGTGTGAAAGGGGTAGCTTTAAACCTAGAAGGGCTGACATTCACGCCATCAAGATTCTGCACAGCCCCTGAACCCGATAAATCGAAATCTGGAAAGTTAGCGATACTTGCCGCTGTGAGTTCAGGGTCATCGTTAGCCCCCGTCCCTACCACAATCAAATCATCATCTACGAGTTCCCCGTTGGAAAATACAAAGGATGCGCCACCATTTCCCGAAAGACTGGTGGAAACTATACTCAAATCTTCTAATTTAACCTGCATCACCAGTCCGTCATGTCTATCTTCATCCGTTATATGAACCCCGAAAGCCATCAATTTATCCCCCACGATTTTAATAGTCTCAAAACCTCCTTTCAGCCTATCAGCACTTGTGGTCGTGGGTTCAGGAATGTAGGTAACACAATCGGTTACATTGAGTTCCCTATCCAGCTTCATTATAAAAGGGCGGATTAACCCATCGTCCAGTACGACACTTCCGGCAAGATAGAGATGACCATCAAATACAACTGAGCCTCTAGCCTTGACTAATTGTCCTATTCCTAAAATTTTATAACGGGATAGCGCCAATAAATCCTCTGACCACAAGGCCACACAAGTGAAGTTAGAGTTATCTTTCCCATCCTCACCTAAAAAATCCAATGTCTTATCATAACCGGACACCATGATGGAGAAAATAGAGCCGTCTACGACATGTAGTCCTACGCTCAGCCCGTAATACACGTTGAGCTTCTGTTTCTTGTTGTAAAAAGGGTGCGTAGGGTTGGTCTCATCGTAGATAATCTCCGTGGCATACATCCCTCGGGCTTCTTCAACCTGTAAGTTTTTATCCATCTTAATCACCACGCCCAAACACTTACTTCCTGTCGTAGTAATCCTTTGTGTACTGTAGTAAAACCCATACCCTAGGGCATTTGAACTAGGGTCAACCTGAGTGACTGCAATTCTTCTTAACGCCTCATTAAATGAAATCCTCAGCTCTGCCCCTTCGATTGTAACTGTGTCCCCTGCCGAATCTATCGCGGTTATCTTAGAGCGTGGCAATAGGTCATTTAGCGTGTCTTTCTTAAAATCCTCAATGACTTCTGTCACTTTATACAAGTTCTCATCTTTCAACGCCATTTCAATGTTACCAAACGCCACGCCCCCTACATAGATTGAATCCTCAGTACAGGCCATGGATTTAAAAAATGTACTGTCATAGAGATTGTTCGCGTAAATCCGGTGATCATAGGTTAAATATCTAGCACTGTGGTCATAAGCCAGGAGCATCCCTAAAGCCCCAAAATTCGAAGGGACTACCGGGAAAGGGTAATGGTTCGCCATGTCAAAAGTCTTAGCGTTCGTTATCTGCCCTTCCACTATCTCAAGGATGCAGGCGCATGACCCGTAGGCTTTCTCAATCGGATTCACCATATCCCGACTGAGATAATTAACCACTGCGAACGTCCTTTCATCATATTCGCTCACCTGCTCAAACTGAAAATTAAAAGCGTCATAGCTTTTGAACACATGAACCCCTGTGCCAATGTGGTGTTCAGTGGTCACATCCTCTTTGGTGAACAAAAGCGAACGTAAAGGGTTCAATTCTGTATCAAAAACAGTCTGTGTTAGCCGGGAGTCTTGCAGACCATAGCCTTGTCTATTGGAATTAATTACCCCATTGCTATTGGTGTCACCGGCAAGGCTGAAATAATTTAGTACTGAATTGTAATATAGATGCCTTTGGTTATTCTTCATCCCATGACCGAATATCCGTTCGTAATCCCTGTCAGACTCCTGGCTCTCATGTCCGAACACCGTCACCGTTTGCCTGTCATCCTCAAACCCTGAATCTATAATGTGCTTATTGCCGCTTTGAATATGAGTGTCGGTATCGAGCCTATCGCGTAGGTAAAATAGGCCACCAGCCGTGATGATATGGATATGTCCAATCAGGGAATCTATACTGATTCGCACATTGGCCGCAGGGGTTAACGAGCCATGTCTTACCCCTAGTCTCTTCAAACTTTGCAGTTGCGACTGGGAGAAGCCTATCCACTCGCTCACTTTGGTAAAGTTTCCCCTCCAGGTCAGTGACATAACTCTTGGAACCCAATGCGTGTCAACTAAGTGGTTCGCTTTCTAATTTTGAACACATCGATGGTACCGGGTGCCCCGGTAGTGACATTAATGCTGCTAAGCCTCATATCGCCCGCCACTGTTCCTATCGACCCGTCAATGCGGCGTTGGGTGGACGATTGCGTTCCGTCATCCACAGCATTTCCCCGTAGCCTAAACCACCTTGCCGTTCCATCCGCCAGCCCGGTATATTTCCACTCCTCCGAAGTCACCTTCTCTATCACTCCAGCCGCAGCAGCTCCGAAATTCAGGCCGTTAGCTGCCGCCCCTTCCGTGAAAGCACCGCCACCCAATGTGGCTCTTGCCAGTAACGTCCCCGATACCGGGCTATCCGCCGATATAGGCTGGTTGCCGGAATATATGTCAACGATGCAATTAGCAAACTGAGCGCCAGTCGCGTCTAGCATGTCGTTAGTTAGTCCAGTGCTAAATTTCACTGTCATCTTCTTTCTCCTAGTTGATTATCGCTACGGCCTTGACCGTCTGTTAATACCACTACCTTTTCATAACCTTCTGTAACCAAGTGGCCAACGTGGGCTTTCGACCCGGGTGCCACACTTACTTTGCCGCCGGTCAGATTGGTGAAGGGGGCGAATTCACAAAGCCCCTGATTAGTCCACATAAGAACCTTCCCGTTATCCTCCACGATGTACGGAACCCCGGCGGGAACCCCATACTCCGCCACTCGCACCAGGCTTTCTTCCCGGGTGTAAATGTAAATTTCATCGCCACTGGCTATCAATAGCCCTTGCTCTGTCCCCACCATCATTCTTACCTGGCCTGGCACTGCCAAATAGCTTCCGTACAGGTCGAACAGATTCCACCAGAACGGCTGTGAATACCAAATTATTGAGTGGTCGCCTGAAATCTGGCACGCCCACAACCGCGACTCAAAAAAAGCCAAGGCTCCGACCCCCTCAGGCACCTCATCTGCTCTTAGCTGCACCTCATCCAAAGGGATGGTGTAGCCGTCCATACTGCTAATACTAAGGGCTTGAGACCCTTCGCCGACACGGTAATAAACCTTCCCGTTGGTGGCGGTAACGTAAATTCTGGGGGTGAGTCCCGGGGCTGAGCCAGTGCTTACTAGTAGCCCTGAGTTATCGCCTACTGTAACCTCAACCATATCACTTGCCCCTCCTTCACGCCCCGTATTGTCTACATAGGTGGTAACTACATGGTAATTACCGGCAAGCAGGCTTCCCTGCTCTATACTGACCGAAGGTGAAGGTGGTCTTTCTACCCGCCATGCCGCTACGCTGTTTTGTACGTCAATAATGTGGCCGCTGGACATAATGATATAGTCAGCGACTTCCAGCCAATGGATATACTGCTCTCCCACGGCGGCTTTTATCAGGCTGCTGGTCATGTCCTGGCTAACCAGGTACAAGTCCCCGTTCTCTACGATGAACAGCCTGCGCTCATCCTGCGTAGAAAACGAAGCGGTAATCTTGGTCTGGGTCGTAGAGCGGGTATATCCGCGTCTTCGCACCACCCCGTTCTGGTCGTCTATGTCTATGTTGTCAGCTCGTACCATCGCCCCCCATGGCAAATGTCTAGGCGCATGTTTATTATGGAGACCTAGGAACTGCTTAATATCCTGGGTGGGGTCGTTCATCAAAAACTCCTTATTAATTAGCAGGGAAAATTGGAGGAAGAGGTGAAAGAGGTGAAAGAGGTGAAGGTGCGTAGATTATTAACGCCATGCAAACCACAAAGACCACCACGAAAATACAGGCCACTACTTTCAAATTCAACCCGGTCTCTTGGTACACTTGACGGAAGTCTGCCTCTTCTGATTTTTGGGTGCTGATGTCAGCCTCCATCATTTCTCCCATTAATGCCTCATCTATCCTGATTTGCTCAGTAGTTGATTCATCTTCCACTTTGAAAATGCCCAAAAGCATGTCAAACTGGTCACTTGCGAACGTGTTTTCATCATTAATCAAGTCTCTTAACAGCCTTGATTTAATGGTATCACTGCTGAAAAGTAAATCAATATCGTTGATGGTGATTTGCTTGCCACTTTGAATTAAATCCAGCAACATCTTCAACTCAAATTCAGAGAGTTTGAATATCTCAACAAAATCTACATCAGATAACCCCTGACGATTTTCAATAATCGCAAACAGTAAGTTCCTGTCTACCATAGAGAGTCTGAAATGCTCAGACAGTATACGAGTCTTGGTCTTCCAATCTTCACTATTCATAGGTAAATTACAGTACCCGCCACACTTCAATTCGGGTTTCCCACATACTGACCCTGAAACTTGCATTGCTAGTTCTGTACTGCAATTCTAAATTCAATGCGCCTGTCGTCCCTCCCTGAATAAAATAATCAAATCCACCCCCCATTTGACGCTGATTAGTGCCAGAGGTGAAATAAGAGCTTCCACTAGAGTCTTGTGACTCCTGAACGTGACGTAAATATTCAACGCCATTAAGCATTAGCCTAGATTCGAAATCATTTGCGGTACTGTCTCCACTCCACTGATACGACCAGCCAAAGCGGTAAGTAGCGTTGGCTTTTGCAGTTGAGAGTAAGACTGCCTTTGACTGGAAAGTAGTCGAGAAAGTATGCGTAAACGCATGTTCATTAACGTGCTTGAAACCTTGCCCGAAGATAGGTGTCTCATCATGGTAGCCGTGCCATGCCGTGCCATCATAGATGAAATGCTCGTTGTTATCAAGCTGTTTGGCCTCATCCCCTTCTTGAACCGTTAATGCTAACCTTTCGGCTTCATCGGCGACAACGTGCATACTCGGTATGACGCGGGCAGGAAGCTGGGTGATGGGGACTTTGCCATTGACTAATTCTGCTAGACCTTGTGGGTCACCTTTAAGTGCAGTAGATAACGCGC
>CAZMWD010000034.1:0-7729 GCA_964569685.1 uncultured Cocleimonas sp.
AAATATAATGATTAAATCAATGCGATAATAGCTGTCGTGGCCTAATACCTAATAAAAATAATGTACCAAAATAAGCACCCATAGAAGCAACTACTAAACCAAGCAAATACAACAGTTTTTTACCCAATCCCGTTGCTTGCCACCAACTCTCGGTTGGATTTATCCAAAGTAAAACCAATACCATGACAACAATTGCAACCACAATTCGTGCTAATTCCTTAATCCAACGCCCTGACTGCCCTTCTGCCTGTAAATAAATATTTTGTTGTCGCAATTTATAATACAACAGACCCGCATTCACATAAGCGGCCAATGCCGTCGCTAACGCTAAACCTGCATGCGGGCCGATATAGCCCATTTTGTACCAAGGATATACAATTAACAGACTGAATAACATATTACTAAATATCGCGATAATGCCTATTTTTACGGGTGTTTTGGTATCTTGACGAGAATAAAATCCGGGTGCTAATACCTTAACTAGAATAAACGCGGGTAACCCTAATGAATACGTCATCAAGCTCATGCTTGCCATTTCTACATCGTGCCACGTATTCACGCCATTATGAATCACGGTTGCCAATATCGGTTTTGCCAATACAATTAAACCCGCCATTGCAGGTATGCCCACCAATAATGCCAAGCGCATCGCCCAACCTAAGGTGGATGAAAATGCTTCTGGCTTTTTATTGGAATGATCACCTGCCAGTTTCGGCAATATCACTGTCCCTATCGCAACACCAATCAATGCTAAGGGCAATTCTACAAAGCGATCAGAAAAGTAAAGCCAGCTGATTGAACCCGACACCAACGAATAAGCAATCACTGAATTAATTAAAATATTAATCTGCGCAACGGATGAGCCAAACAATGCAGGGATCATCAACGTCAATATTTTTTTAACGCCTTTGTGCGCTTTTTTATAACGAAAACGGGGCAGTAAACCCAACTTAGCAACCGCAGGCAATTGAAATGCTAGTTGTACCAAACCACCAATAAACACACCCCAAGCCAGTGCTTTTACAGGCTCATCAAATGAGGGCGCCCACCAAATTGCAACAATGATCATCACCACATTGAGTAAAACCGGCGTAAAGGCAGGAATCGCAAACTGTTTAAAGGTATTGAGGATGCCGCTTAAAAAAGCAGTTAACGATATAAATAAAATGTAAGGGAAAGTAATGCGCAATAAATCGGTGGCAAGTTCGGGGCGAGCCAATGAATCTTCACTCACAGCGATTGAAAATAGCCCGATAATAAAAGGAGCGGCGATGACACCTATAATTGAAATAATAAACAGAATAATGCCCAGCGCACCCGCGACATGATCGAGTAAATCTTTTAAGGCTTCTTTGGAGCGTGTTTCGCGGTATTCGGAAAGTACGGGGACAAAGGCGAGTGAAAATGCGCCTTCGGCAAATAAACGACGCATTAAATTAGGAATACGAAACGCTAAGAAGAATGCATCTAAGGCGCTACCAATCACAAAATAATGCGCAATAATTGCATCGCGCACTAACCCTAGCACACGAGAAATTAGAGTCATGGCACTGATGGCAGCACCCGAGCGAAGCATTCTGCTCATTCAGTTATCCTATTTTTTAGGATTGCCATTATACTCAGAGCTTACTTGAACAACAGAAAAGTTTTTCTAAAGGGCATTTCTATTAATTAGACATTTCATCTGCGAGCTTTTAAGTCATCATATTCTAGGCATGTCTTGAAGGGAATGCTTATTGCCTTTCACAAGAGACACAACAACGAAGATGGTGACTTGAAAGTTCGCCCTACGGGGCTTAGCCAAAAAGCCAGGCTCTTCGTTGTAACTTTTTGACAGGTCCATACATAGCTTCAAAGTTACGCCTTGTTTCTAGTTTTTTGGCGGTGCCAGATGAAGTGTCTAATTAATAGAGATGACCTAAAGCGTATCCAGCCAACTCGCTACGCTCTCAACCAACGCATCACCTTGATCAGTAAAGTAATGATTTGCTTTAGGCACAACGACTTGTTTTGATTTTTTATTACCTGCTTTTTCCATCATTGCTTTACGATCAGGTGCCATGCGAAGTACTGCGGGGAATTCTTTTTCACCGTAAATATCCAGTACCGGTATGGTCATTTTATCTAATAGAAAAGGTTGTTTCATTTTTTGCTTATAATCGGTTGCGCCCATACCTACGCCAATATATGCACTGATCATTTTATCAACCTTGCCCTCTTTACTTCTGACCCATTCCATTGCCATATGCGCACCACAACTGTGTGCCAGTAAAACGATATTATCAATCCCCTCTGCTTTTAAATGCACTATCCCTGCTTCAATTCGATTACCCGCCAATGGAAATAAAGGTAAATAATCATAATATTTTGCACTTTTTTCTAATACTTGCATTTGCAATGACAAAGTACGCCAACCTTTTGCGGGTAGCTGAGTGCGTAACGGAAAAATGGTATCTTCCCAGTTGGGATGAAAACCACGTCCGTGGAGAATGATCACCGCGCCTTTTACATCACCTTCTGGCTCTTGATCAATCGCCATGAATTCGTGGGGTGTTTGCTGGTTTTTTTTAGGCTCAGGGCTTTTTGTTAGCTCAGGGCTTTTTGTTAGCTCAGAGCTTTTTGTTAGCTCAGGGCTGTTTTTAGGCTCAAGGCTGTTATCTTTTAGAAAAATCACATCGCCATCCAATACAGCATCTTCTACTTCACTTGCCATACGTTTTTCACGTTGCAGGTCGGGCTTCTCGAAGTTTGTTTTTGCAAAGGCAATGGGTGACATTAATAAAGTGATAAATATAATCCCAATAAGTACTTCAACTCTATTTCTTTTTCTCATAAAAAAATCCTAATTTAGCTATAATTCACATTCAATATTATTACGGTTTTCGTTTCATTACTAATTAGACAGTATTAATATACTTTTGATCCATTAACCGTAAACATACTAACGTGCAAAATATCTTATTACAATCTGTTACCGATTTAAAAGGTGTCGGCCCAAAAATGGCAGAGAATCTGCAAAAAATTGGGGTGCGACAAATACAGGATTTATTATTCCACCTGCCACTTCGTTATCAAGACCGCACCCGTCTACACTCTATCGGTAGCCTACAACACGGGCAAAGTGTGGTGATTCAAGGGCAAGTCGAGCATTCAGAAATTGTCTATCGCGGTCGGCGCATGATGATTTGTACGATTTCCGATAATACCGGCATGATTACGTTACGCTTTTTTTACTTTAGTAATGCCCAGCAAAAAGATCTTAAAAAAGGCACAACCGTGGTGTGTTTTGGCGAAGTACGCGCAGGATCACAGACCTTAGAAATGGTGCATCCAGAATATAAAATTCAAAAAGAAGGTCAAACAGATAGCTTTGCATTAGAAGCATCCTTAACCCCGATTTACCCGACAACCAAAGGTTTACAACAACGCAGTTTATTACGTTTAACCAGTGATGCGCTGAAACAGTTAGACGGTTTAAGCGAGCTAATTCCAGAAGCCATATTGCAACAACACAAGCTGTATGATCTCCAACAGGCACTGCAATTACTACATCACCCCACGCCTGATATTTCAGTCGAACAATTACTCACTAGCAACCACCCCGCACAACAACGTTTGATTTTTGAAGAGCTACTGGCGCATCATTTAAGCTTGCGAAAGCTACGCGAAGAAGCAAAACAAAAAGCAGGAATCCCTATGCGTTTAGCACCCCAAGCGGAAGATCACTACTATCAGACATTATTAGCCTCTCTCCCGTTTAAACCCACTCAGGCACAATATCGCGTGATTGCCGAACTACAGCAGGATTTAAGTTTTAATTACCCGATGAATCGCTTAGTACAAGGTGATGTGGGTTCGGGTAAAACATTGGTTGCGGCCGCCACCGCGTTAACGGCAATCGAAGCAGGTTATCAAGTGGCACTGATGGCACCCACTGAAATATTATCCGAACAGCATTATAAAAACTTTATTGAATGGTTAACGCCACTTAATCTTAAAGTGACCTTGCTTTCTGGCAAACAAAAAGTTGCCGACAAACGCGATGCATTAGAAAATATCGCATTAGGATTAAGCCACTTGGTTGTTGGTACACACGCATTGTTTCAAAATAACGTGCATTTTCAACGATTAGGGCTGGTGATTGTCGATGAACAACATCGATTCGGCGTACATCAACGACTTTCTTTACTAGAAAAAGGTAAACAAACAGATAAACAAGGCAATATTTATTATCCGCATCAATTAGTGATGACCGCCACCCCTATTCCACGTACCTTAGCGATGACAACCTACGCAGATATGGATTATTCTGTGATTGATGAATTACCCGTGGGTCGTAAACCGATTAAAACGGTGGTGATCAGCAATACGCGTCGAGATGAAATTATTAAACGAATTAATAACGTCTGTGCGGATGGCGCACAGGTTTATTGGGTCTGTACGCTGATCGAAGAATCCGAAGCCTTACAGTGTCAAAATGCAGAAGAAACATGGGATTTATTAAAAGAAGCCTTACCCGATTTAAGCATTGGATTGATTCACGGACGCATGAAATCAGACGAAAAACAAACTATTATGGCTGACTTTAAACAGGGTAAAATCAATCTGTTAGTGGCAACCACCGTTATTGAAGTGGGGGTTGATGTACCCAATGCATCATTAATGGTGATCGAAAATGCCGAACGTTTAGGTTTGGCGCAGTTACATCAATTACGCGGACGCGTGGGGCGTGGCAGTGTCGCCAGTAGTTGTGTCTTAATGTATCAATCACCACTTTCAAAAAATGCGCATAAGCGATTAGAAGCACTCAGAAATAGTAATGATGGTTTTGAAATCGCCCGGATTGATCTTGAAATTCGTGGACCTGGAGAAGTCTTCGGTACGCGCCAAACCGGTGAATTAGAATTTAGAATTGCTGATATTATGCGGGATCAACCGCTGTTGCCTAAAATACAGCAGGCGGCACAAGAAATGCTGGATAAGCACCCGCAAAACGTCCAACCTTTAATTGATCGCTGGATTAAAACGGCGCAGGAATATGCTAATGTCTAATAATAAAATAATATTTTCTGTTATCGAATCCCGCACGCATCCTTATTTAACAGCACTTTATAATCAACTAGGGCTAGAAGAAACCTGCTATAAATCCATGCGCAAACTTATTAGTGCCATTAAAAAGACGCAACCCGATTATATCGCCGCCGAGTTTTTCTACGGATATGGCAATAACTATGCAGGAATTAATCTTAGTAACTTGGATGTAATGTTATATTCCTTACAACGTTATTCACGCGATACCAAAGTGATTGTATTTGTTGATAAGGGTGAACGCCAATATGTGGATAAACTCAATGATATTTTACCGCTACACGCGGTGATAACGCGCCCTGTAAACCCAGCGGATGTAGAAGAAGTATTAAAAACATAGTTTTATGACTGATGACATTGGAACGCTTCAGCATCTTTAAATTAGTTTATTTTATGATAATATCCCAATTTAAAATACGCTGAAATTGACCATCATATCACCTCTATTTCTTGAAGGTAATTCAATAAATTCAACTAAATCATTTAGTTGAAACAATAATCCTCATGGTTATTAACATCCATGAGAGCGTTTATCTTAAACTTTTATTATAAGTTTTACTTATCTGTTAAGCTTTAATTAAGTCACCTTATTGTAATATATACCCATAAATAACAATAAATGACCACAAACCCTATTTTGATCAATTTAAAAATCTCAATCTGGATTTAATAATAATTAACAGTTACGGATAAAAATAAACAAATTGTCTTACTGAAAATATAATATGGAGTTACAAACAATGAATAACCATCGTTACCGCATCGTCGCAGTTGGAGATAAATCCCCCAGTATGATGTCTGAAATCACTAAAGATTTATTTAAGTATGGGTGTGAAATTCACACCATTTCTTCGCTTCGACTGGGGCATAGTTTTGTCATTGTATTAATGATTGAGACGTTTATTAATGAACAGACGATTGAAGATGCTTTGCAACCTGTTATGGAAAAATACAATATTCAATTAAACATTGATCATTGCAAACGTGGCGATTATAAATTTGTAAAATCAGATGCCTTTATTAGAATTAAAGGCGACCACGCCCCCGGTATCATGACTTCCATTATTGGTCAATTTTCAGAGGCAGGGCTGGATATACATGGTTTAGAATCAGATGTTTATAACAAGGATGGTCATGATGTGTTTGTTAGTAATATCAAAGGTCAAGCAAAAAAATCGATTGAAAACCTTGCAAACGTAGCCAACACATTAAAGCAACAAAATATAAACGTAACAGTCGCTACTGATTGGCAGTTATTGGTTTAAGGACATCTCTCTCTTAAGAAATTTTTAAATAAGCTCAATATGTTTTACACGTAGGAACATGTACGTTAGCAGTGAGCCCCCAACGATTTATAAACGGCGCATGCGGGTCAGATGATATTTTATTCGCTTCAAATGCTTCCCATAAGTCACGTAAATTAATATGTTTTGAGTTATCATTAGGATAAATAGCCAAACCACAAAAATGATCCAACTCTTTTAATATGCCATCGGGTAATTCAGGATGGAAAATGGTTCTAGCTAATACTTGTGCATTCACCTCATCTTCTGTCAAAGAACCCCCTTTATAGGCAATCGTTCTGACTTCTTCAAAAAAACGTTTCAGACGTTTATCTCGTGATGGGGTTGAATATTGATCGTATTCAGCGGCGGTTAAACAGCGACGTTTACCCTGTGATTTAAGACGAGTCACAAACGCTAAACCATCATTCACATAGTTCACACGCTCTTTGGCAAACGAACATAGGCTATGCAGTAAGCGCATCGTTTTTTCTTCTAATGGCTCTTCACGACGGCGTAATTTTTTGGCTATTTTATCGGTAAAAGGAATATAGTTTAAGCCAACCTGTTGTGCTAATACGTATTGCTCATTACTAAACCCCGGTTGTTGTTGTATTGGCTTATCTATATTTCGAGGCCATTTAAAACGGCGATAACCATCCGTCATCCCAACAGGGTCACTTGGGACGAAAAAAGGGAACGAATACAACTGAATCATCAGCTTTGGCGCTGCAGGTGTAGTTGAACTCATAATCGCCGTAATACCTGTTTCGGTAATACCTGTCATGGCATAAGAATGTGTGCCAGGTTCGACATATAAATCCCCTGCTTTAATTTGAGACAAGGCAATCGGGAAACTATCTCTAGGTAAGCTTCTTGTGCCTACACGGTCATTCATATGCTTTGCAAATGCCCTAAAGCGTTGGCTTTCTGGTAACTTATTCCAGTTAGTCATCTTATTGCTTAGGTACTGACCTTTTTTCTTACTGACTAAATTATGTACTTTGAAAGGTAGTTTATTTTCGTAAGAAAAAATGGCACGCATGATATAAATAGCATCGGCACAATCATGCGGAATTGCATAGTATTCGGGTCTTTTCTTAGACAGTAAAAAATCAGGCTTCCATTTTTCTCTGACCCACGTTTGATATTTTACTTCCCAATTACCATTCCAGTAATTATTACCCGATGACCATACTTCGGCTTCTGCAACCGATGAATATTGAGACAACTGTGGAAAAAATGAGATAAAGCTATTGAATGTAAAAGCAAATAGAATAAAACACAGCGTTTTAAGCTTGCCCATGGTTTTCCCCTTGATAACCCATATTTAGAATATCAAGAGTATAGCAACTTTA
>CAZMWD010000034.1:7829-12131 GCA_964569685.1 uncultured Cocleimonas sp.
TATCAACTCGTTAATTGAGCCAAATTAACTTTCTTGCCCGTCAAAAAAGGGGGTTTATTTTTGCGGTAATATTTAGAATAGTATTTTTTATCAGTCTTTGTATTCTTAGAATCAACAACCAAAAAACCAATCACGTTATTCTTTACACGGTATAACTGCTCTAACACATGTTTTATAGCGCGTGAGTCCATATTACCTTCTCTCGCAACGATCAAAGTCGATGATGCTAATGATGATAAAATTAACGTATCTGCAAAACCTGTTACAGGGGGTGAATCAATGATTACATAATCAAAGCGAGTCGCCGCCTGACTGGTTAAGTAAGCCATACGTTCATGGCTTAATAAACTAACAGGGTCTTTATTAAGACTACCTGCTGTAATAGCATAAAGCCCATCAACATCTTTTACAGGCTGAGTAATACCCACCAGATCATTTTCTCCTGCAAGAAAATTACCTAAACCCGATTTATTCGGTAACCGTAATTTTTGGTGCAATGAAGGTTTACGCAAATCAGCATCAATTAACAATACCTTCATCCCCATTTGAGCATAAGAGCAGGCAATATTTGATGCCGTTGTGCTTTTTCCTTCTTCAGGAGAAACACTGGTAATCAGCATGACACGCTCATTTTGCTTGCCCGCCATGAAGCGAATATTAGCCGATAAAATACGATAAGCTTCAGCCACAGGTGCATTAGGTATTTTGGCTACTATTTTAGGCAAACGTTTTGCCATCAAACGGCGTGCGTGTGGAATTGTTGCCAACACAGGAAGACCCGTTAATCGTTTTAAGTCATCTGCAGATTTAACCGATTTATCTAATGCTTCACGTAAAAAGGCTAACGCTAAACCCAGTAATAAACCCGATAACAAACCTAACAGTAAATTTATTTTAGTATTCGGACGGTATTTATTATGCGGTGTAACCACAGGATCAACAATACGAATCGAACTAGTGGTTACAGCCGATGCAACATTAACCTGTTCAAATCGGTTTAATAAAGCATTATACGTTTGCCCCGTTGTGTCAACTTCACGTTTTAAGGTGTTGTAGTCAACACTATTATCTTGCAATCTATGTAGCTTCTTAGTAAAGCCAGCTAGGTCAGCGCGTAGACTCTCCTCCTGCTTTTTTGATGCCAGATAATCAGAACGCATCGCACCTTGAATTGTTGCCATCTCTGTCTTCAACTTAGAGCGGGCACTATTGATTTGCTGTTGTAAACGTTGCATATCGGGGTAATTAGGTTTGAATGTTTTTAACATCTCTTGATAATCACCCTCCAAGCCGACTAAACGTGCCTTTAAACTTGTAATCACTGGGTTACTCAGTACCATCGAAACACTGCCACTTTGTTTCATTTGAAAATATAAACTTTCTGCTTGCGTTCGTTTTATCTCCGCTGCTACTAACGCTGCATTTAAATTCTCAAGCTTTTTAACGTGGCGGGTTTGATTTGGGTCTATTCCTAATATTCCTTTTTCATTTGAATATCCAACCAAGGCTTCTTCCGCCGCTATTAATTTCTCACGCTTTTCTTTTAATTGATTAGATAAAAAGTTCTTAGCGTATTCCCCGGTTTCATTTTTAGTTTCAATTTGTAATCGGATAAAATTTTCGATTAATGATGAAACCACTTCTTTTGCTTCATCTGGTGAGTGTGATTCGTATACAATTTCAACTAGTTGTGTTTTATCAATCGACTGTATTAATAAATTTTTCGCAAATAGATCAGAGTAAGAAACTGTATTTTGTCCACCTTTTTCCGTTTTTCTCAACCCTAACATGCTTTTAAGTTGTGTCAGCATTGAGGGGCCTTTTGTCTTTGGTGCTAAACTTTTTCCAAGGTTTAAATCATCAATAACAATATTGGCTAAATGACGACTCTTCAGTGCTTCGTAACGCGTTCTAAAGAAAGGGTCGTTTAATGAATCAAAGGTACTCGAAATTTTTTCTGTTTGCCCAAAATTAACTATTTCTGCTCCCTTACGCTCAATCTGAATCATTGCATTAGCACGATAGGTTGTTTTGGTCATCATGGTTAATATCAATGCTGACAATAAAGCCAGTAACATAGTCGCTAAGATGGTTTTTTTACGTCGACCTAAAATACTTAAAATATCATGTAAAGATAATTCATTATGTGCAGAGGTTGCATTCGCATCAAATGTAGGAATTAGAACAGGATTAACAACTTGCGTATTGTTGCTGTTTTGAACGACGGGTACTGGCATGATTATTTCCAAATGTATTGTTTGTTTTTTATTAAGTCAAACTTGATCATGTCTTTTAAGACATTCAACTGAGGCTTAATTTTATTTTTATTAACTTAAATAGTTATTGCCACATTATTTAGCCCCTACCTATTTAATGCAAACGGCTTAATACTGTACGCAAGTAATTATATGATAAAAGGAGTTATCTTGAAGTTTTTGTAGACAAAAGGTCTATATTACACTTGGAAAGCTGCCCACTCTTATGAAGTATTCAAATATTTTTAAATTAATCTAAAAAATTCATTCTTATTAGGAAGATAGGAATTGCTTGTCCTGTGCTTTCAACAACAAAGTCAAAGCCGTTCAATCTATTTCTAAACCTAGACTTAAGCGGAAACGTAACTGTTTTAATTTTACCATCTCCTTGGGTACTGACTATGTTTGTTTGCCCTTCTGCAACGCGTACCCGAAGTGCTGTTTTAACCGTATCTTTATAGGTAACTTTAAGGTTTGCACGACAGCCTTTGTTGTTTCTGCGACGCTGACATCGAAGCCTTGCTAATTCATCGTTTAAATCAAATTCAAAACGCGTAGCCGCTCGTGCCGCATATTCATAATCGATCCCATCGGGTAAGTAGATCCCCTGCCCCCAGCGTTTTTCATGTATGGGCATATTTATTTTAACGGCAGGGTGACTATCACCACTTTCCTTCAACCAACGCCCAAACGATCTTACCGCTACCTTATCTTTATCAAAACAGGCAATCGCCTTATGCTCGTTAACACGACCCTTTTTAATATAACGTTCACCCAATAAAACAAATACATCGGGGGTATTTTCCATTTGCTTTCCCAGTGTTTTGTTTAAATAATGTAAAAAATCCTGTGTCTTATAAACAGGATCATCTATCTTTATCATTGCATCACCATAAAGCGTTATAAAATTTCGACGCATTTGTAAAGCACGTAACGAGCTGACAAAAAATCGGTAAGGTTGATTACTATAAGGCCCTTCGCTATCTATGACATACGATGCCTTTCCATAAAATTCATTTTCTGTTCCCCAGTAACGTCCTTTAATTTGCTTTGCGAAAGTTTCATCCATGGTTAATCGACATGTTTTATCTTTATCATCAATCGTTTCAAATTGCATACCAAAGGCTTTCTCAACATAGCGCATCCAGTTTTCTATTTCTCCATCACGATTACCTAGACCTTTAGCATGAACATAATGAGCCAACTTAGGCATTATTCTATTATAAGGTTCCGCGCGTTCCCCCCATGAAAAAGTAGATTCTGCATTGGTAAATGCTAATTTCCCTTCATAACCTGCAAATGCTTTTATGTAAATATCGATGATTTCCTTACTTCTTTTTTCAAACAGAGGCGGTGTTAAGCCGAATGTTGTCTCTGCTTCTGTTAATTCTTCTGGTGTCATCCAGAATTCACCCCAGCCATCTTTATTCGAAAACTCTTCACAAGAACCATTGTATTCACCATCACCTATACCCAACTGAACACCAATAACTTGTCGGTTATTGGCATAACGTTTTGCGAAGGCTTGAATAAAAGGAGCGAGTAATTCTTGGTAATTCTTATGCCAAAATACTAATGATTTTTTGTTCGTTTGTTTCAGGCTTTTAAGTGCCCATTTCGGGGTTTCACATGCAGAATAAACTTCCAAACGAATTAATACTTTTTTATCTTTTGCATACCCAAGTTGTTGATCAAGTGATGAAAAAATATATTTATTCTTTTCAGGGTTTAGCTTATCCCAACGCGCCATAATAAATTGATGACGCGTATATGCTGGATCTCCATCATATTCTGCAATGAGACCACTGCGTTTCTCAAACATTGTTTTCTTAGGTAATGACCAGTCAAAACCTAATGATGTATGGGGTTGTGGCACCTGAAGTTGAGTGGTATTAATGTTTTCTTTTTGTTCAGAAACAATATTTGCTGAGTTGTTTTTTTCAGAATAAGCTACCCAAAAAAATGACATTAATAACGTAATAAAGAAAATATAGGCTAACGGTTTAATTTGTTTTTTATTCATAGAGTACCTTTTCTCTGGATTAAA
>CAZMWD010000035.1:0-12105 GCA_964569685.1 uncultured Cocleimonas sp.
CATAATTTTTGATGGTGTTTGTAATTTTTGCAATGGCTCGGTTAATTTTATTATTTAAGGGCATCTCTATTAATTAGGCATTTCATCTGCGAGCTATCAAGCCATCATATCCTAGGCGTACTTTGAAATGAATGCTTATTGCCTTCATGAAAAGTACAACAACGGAGATGGTGGCTTGATAGCTCGCCCTACGGGGCTTAGCCAAAAAACCATACTCTTCGTTGTAACTTTTTGACAGGTCTAGACATGGCTTCAAAGTTACGCCTTGATTATGGTTTTTTGGCGTTGCCAGATGAATTGCCTAATTAATAGAAATGCCCTCGCATGATACGAAAGGGCGGTTTGTGTTTACCCCGATGCAAAGTGATTTAGCACAACAACAAATTGATCAATACGGTATTACCAATGTGGGTGTTGATACTTTTTTATTAATTAAAAATGACCGCTGTTATATCTGGACGGATGCGGCCTTAGAAATCACCAAAAACCTAGATGGTTATTGGAAACTGATGCGTTTTTTTAAAATCATACCAAGACCTATTCGAGATTTCTTTTATCGTTTATTTGCCAGAAACCGCTATGCAATCTTTGGTCGAAGCGATACTTGTATCGTTCCGAGCAAAGAAATTAAAGCGCGGTTTTTAGGAATTGATGACCTTTAAACTTGCCTTATTAATAGAGGCTTGAGATGAATCAGTCTCTCTCTCTCTCTCTCTCTCTCTCTCTCTCTAGCAGGACTCTTTTCAGTACCCTCTTGAGGGGTAGAGGGAGAGGGTAGAAAGATTGAAGCAATGAACCAAGCTGAACTATCTACCCCCTCCCCAGCCCTCCCCCTGCTAGGTGGAGGGAGTTAATAACAGAAGTTTTTTACTTTGAGTCTATGAGAATACGTCTGGGAATTAATAAAATGGCTAATCATTTCCTTTGCATTTGAGTTATGCCGAGGTATCTAATTGTTATTTTTCTGTCACTAAATGCAAGCGCTTACGAATATACATAAAGTAAAGCAACGGTATGACAAGTAATGTGAGTACGGTCGAGACTAAAATACCTGAAATTAATGCAACTGCTAGCCCACCAAAGATGGGATCATCAATAATAAATAAAGCCCCCACCATCGCTGCCGCGGCGGTTAAAATAATCGGCATGGCGCGTACCGCGCTGGAGTTAATAATGGCTTCTTTAAGTTCTACCCCAGAGCGTAACTGATCATTGATAAAATCAACCAGTAAGATTGAGTTTCGTACGATAATACCTGCTAATGCAATCATGCCGATCATCGAGGTGGCAGAGAACTGTTTATCCATAAGGAAGTGCGCAGGCATCACACCGATTACCGTTAACGGGATGGGCGACATGATAACCAGTGGCACAACGTAAGAGCGGAATTGGGCGACGATTAAAAGGAATATCAAGAGCATTCCTACAGCGTAAGCAATACCCATATCACGGAATGTTTCATAGGTGATTTGCCATTCTCCATCCCATTTTAAACTGTAAAAGTAAGGGTCGTCAGGTGGTGCGATGAAGTGTTGATTGATTGTTTTTCCATACACTGAAACGGGTTTGTCTTTGATTGCGGCAGAAATATCAAACATGCCATACAAAGGGCTATCTAATTCACCGACCATATCGGCGGTTACATAGACAACGGGTAACAAATCTTTGTGATGAACAGAGTGCTCTCGTGTCGTTTCTATTACGTTAACGACCTCTGATATGGGAATCAATGAGCCACTGCGATTGCGTATGCGCAGAGCAAGAATTGAATCTATTTTATCTTTATTAGCAACCGGAAATTCTAAACGTATCGGTACGGCATATTTAAGATTTTGACCGTGCAAGTAACTAACATCTTCACCGCCTAAAACCGTACTGATCGTAGAGGTAATCGCTTGTTGAGAGACCCCCAAAAGCGCCGCTTTTTGACGGTCTATTTTTACTACTAAACGTTTTTGAGGGGCTTCTACGCTATCATCCACGTCAACAATATCATCGGTTGATTCGTATATTTCTCGAATCTGTTTAGCGACGCTAATTTGACCATCGTAATCTAAACCATAGACCTCGGCAACGATGGGTGAGAGTACCGGAGGCCCTGGTGGGACTTCCACGACTTTAATATTGGCTTGATAGGTTTGGGCGATTTCTTGTAAGGATTCGCGTACGGCAACTGCAATTTCATGGCTTTGTCTTTTACGGTCTTGTTTATCAATTAAATTAACTTGTATGTCGCCAAGGTTTGAACCATTACGCAAATAATATTGGCGTATTAAACCATTAAAGTTAATGGGGGATGCTGTTCCCGCATAGATTTGATAATGGGTAATTTCTTCAACATCATCTAGTTTGCTTGCAACCTTATTTAACACACGAGAGGTTTGTTCTAGTGTTGTGCCTTCTGGCATATCGACAATTATTTGAAATTCTGATTTATTATCAAACGGTAGCATTTTTAGCACAACCAGTTTGGTTACGGTTAACGATAATGCCGCTGCGATTAAGAGAGGAATAAGAATAAACAATAAAGCAAAGCGTCTACGCCCGCCTTTTTTCTCGTGTAAAAAAGGACCAATGAGTTTTTTGAAGAAACGCTTGGCGCGGGTCTCTTCATCTTCGTCGATTTTGTGGTGGCTAAAGTCGACGTTTGCTAATACCTTGTTGGTCATCCAAGGAGTAACAACATAGGCGACCGCTAATGATAACAGCATGCCCATACTGGCATTGATTGGAATAGGGCTCATATAAGGGCCCATTAATCCCGTTACAAACGCCATGGGTAATAGTGCCGCGATCACCGCAAATGTTGCCAATATGGTGGGGCCACCGACTTCGTCGACAGCAACAGGGATGACATCGACCAGATTTTTACCGCCCAACACCATATGGCGATGGATATTTTCGACCACCACGATGGCATCATCGACTAAAATTCCTATTGAGAAAATAAGTGCAAACAAAGAAACGCGGTTAAGGGTGAACCCCCAAGCCCAAGATGCAAACAGAGTCAGCGCAAGGGTAATAACAACGGCAGTACCAACAATGTATGCTTCTCTCCAGCCTAGTGCGATCCAAATTAAGAGTGCAACAGCAATGGTTTCGATGATGAGTTTGGTGATTAATTTGTCAGATTTTGTTTTAGCCGTATAGCCATAGTTGCGTGTTACGGTGACATTTACACCCTCTGGAATGAACGTTCCTTTTAATTGTTCGATACGTTTAATGACATTATTAGAAACCGATACAGCGTTGGTATTCGGTTGTTTTGCAATCGCGATAGTCACAGCGGGTGACAGCGTGCTGCTTATAATGCTTTTGTCTGCTGCTCTATCTATCTTGCCGTGGCTCACATAGGTTTCGGGTGAATCTGCGGTATGGCGAACGGTGGCTACATCACTAAGGTAAACAGGTTTACCCTCACTTACGCCGACGATTAGATTGCGTACATCGTCTTCATTGCTTAAAAAAGTACCTGCAACGACTTGAACTTCAGTGTTGTTATCAACCAAAGAAACGGCATCAATTGCCGTATTGCTGGCGCGAAGTGCATTGCGTAAATCATCCAGTGAAAGATTGTATCCCGCTATTTTTGTACTATCTAAGAGTACGTGAACCACCCGTTTACTTGCGCCAACCGTATACACATCACGCGTACCGGGAACGCGTTTGATTTCTGCTTCGATGGCATGTGCAACTTGAGATAACTCGTATGCCCCTTTATTGTTATCTTCACTCCAAAGGGTAAGGGTGACAATAGGGACATCATCAATACCTTTGGGTTTTATTAAAGGAAAGCCAACGCCCAATTTTTGGGGTAGCCAATCTTGGTTAGAAGCAATTTTATTGTAGAGGCGTACCAAAGCCTCCGACCGGTCTAACCCTACTTTAAACTGTACGGTGAGTAGCGACATGCCCGGCATAGACGTGGAGTAAATATGTTTGATACCTGAAATTTCCGAAAGTACCTGTTCGGCGGGTGTACTAACAAGATGTTCTACATCACTGGTACTTGCCCCGGGGAAGGGGATGAAGATATTGGCAAAGGTCACATTGATTTGCGGGTCTTCTTCACGCGGTGTGACGATGACGGCAAACAAGCCCAATAAGAAACCGACCAATGCTAATAACGGGGTGATTTCTGTGAGTAGAAACTTTTTAGCAATTGTGCCTGAAATTCCTAATTTCTGGGTATTATTATCACTCATTGATTACGCCCTAATCTTGTTTAAGACGCTTGGTTTTAAGATACACCGCAGCATGAGTAGGGTCGATTGCAACCACCTCCCCAGAGGAAAGTCCTGATAATATCTGTATTTTTCCATCTGCGGTGTGTTTCCCCAGTCGAACTTGACGTAATCGGGGTAAATTATTTTCGTCGATAACATAAACACCGGTCACTTCACTACGATAGGCGATAGCGGAAGCGGGTACGACCAGTTGTTTTTGTTTGCCAATTTCAAAACCAATTTTTACAAATAGCCCAGGAAATAACCCTTTAACAGCAGAGCCTAGTGAGGCTCGCACTTGAAAAGCATTGGTTTTAGGGTCGGCGTAAGGAAAAATAGTTAACTTATCGACAACAATACCCACAGTGTCATCATCCACATAAACCCGTGCTGTTTTGTGCTTTCTGACGGCAGTAATCAAGCGTTGTGGAATATTAGCTACCACGCGCATTTCGGCTAATGAGATGCCAGTCATAATAGGTTTTCCCGAAGAGACGACTTCACCTAGTTCAACATGGCGTTCAATCACGATGCCAGAATAAGGCGCAATCACTTCGGTATAACCCAATTGTTCCCCCGCTTTTGCTAGCGTTGCTTTCGAAGAAGACAGCCCCGCTTTTGCAGATGCTAAATTAGCCTTAGCAGAAGATAAGCCCGATACAGATGCCACTCTTTCTGCCTTAGCGGCCTTCTCACTCGCTTTGGAAGCTTCAACCCGAGCTAATGTAGAGCGCATTGCCGCTTCGGCTTTGTCGTATTGAGAGCGGGTTAAAATACGTTTTGCATACAGCCCTTTTACCCTGTTGAACTCTGAACGCGCCACCGTATAATTGGCTTGCGCTTCTTTAGTTGCTGCTTGCGCCTGAGTGATTGTGGCTGCCGAACGGTTAATGGCTGCTTTGGCTTCGTTGGTTGAGGCTACTGCACCACTTATGGATGCATTGGCTTGGCTGACAGAGGCTTTGGCTTGCGCCAGACCTGATTTTTGATTTTCTGATGAAATACGCGCAATGAGTTTCCCTTTTTCTACAAAATCACCCACATCGTAGGTGAGTTTGCTGATTATGCCGCCCGTTTGTGAGGAAACCGTACTTTTATTGACTGCTTCAATTTGCCCATCCAGAATTTGATATTGGATAGCTTCTTCTTCGATGGCTTGAACAGTCTCTAGCGGTTTAAGCGTTTGGGCGTTTGTTTCTTGGGTGTTTTTAGCCGTATCATTAGCTTGAATAGAAAAGCTGGTTAATGATAATAAACAGTAAACAATCGTTTTTTTCATCACATTCATAATTAATTACTCTACATTATCAGTCGTTAGGATTTAACTTAATCTTAACGCTTTTGTCGATAGAGTGCCCCAAGTATATAAGTGGAATGATACTATCAAATAGTATTCAAAATATCTATTATCTAACGCATTTCTAAATTAAGGAACATGCACGTCCCTAAGTTAGCATTTCTCAAATAACCCCGCCGCTCCCATTCCTGTACCAATACACATGGTTACCATACCGTATTTTCCGCCGGTTCTTTGTAGTCCATGCAGTAATGTAGCGGTACGCACCGCACCTGTTGCACCGAGCGGATGCCCCCATGCAATCGCACCACCGAGTGGATTGACTTTTTCAGGATCAAGATCAACCTCTTGCATGACGGCAATGGCTTGCGCGGCGAATGCTTCGTTAAGTTCTATCCAATCGACATCTGCAAGGTGTACGCCGGTTTGTTTCATTAATTTGGGAATCGCCTCTTTAGGGCCGATGCCCATGATTTCAGGCGGTACACCCGCAACGCTAAAGCCAACAAAGCGCGCTAACGGTTCTAAATTCAGCGCTTTCATTTTGGATTCACTCATTAATACTACTGCACCTGCGCCGTCACTCATTTGCGAGCTATTGCCTGCGGTAACACTGCCGTTGGCCGCGAATACGGGGCGTAGTTTGGCTAAACCTTCGATGGTGCTACCGACGCGTGGACCTTCATCGGTATCAACGAGTTTGGTGGTAATGCGTACCGTGCCATCATCACCTGCGAGATGATGCCTAACTTCATAGGGTAGGATTTCTGCGTTGTAATGCCCCGCTTCACGTGCGGCGAGTGCTTTTAAATGACTGTTGAGTGCAAATTCATCTTGGGCTTCTCGGCTGACGCTCCAGCGTTTTGCGACATTTTCTGCGGTGATGCCCATGCCGAAGGCAATCGCGGCATCGTCATTTTCAAAAATAGCAGGATTCATGGATATTTTATTACCCATCATCGGCACCATACTCATGGATTCAACTCCGCCTGCGATCACAATATCGGCTTCACCTAAACGTATTTTATCCGCAGCATTGGCGATACTTTGTAAGCCTGATGCGCAAAAGCGATTGACCGTAAAACCCGGAACGGTGTCGGGTAAACCTGCTAATAAACTAACAATACGGGCAATATTAAGCCCTTGTTCGCCTTCTGGCATGGCGCAACCGATGATGACATCATCCACTTGTTGACCGTTTAAACCACCGCAATCTTTAATCGCACCTTGCATCGCGTGAACCAATAAATCATCGGGGCGTGTTTTGCTAAAAACACCTCGTGGGGCTTTGCCAACGGGGGTTCTACGGGCTGCTACGATGTATGCTTGTTCAGTCATTTTTTATTTCCTTTTCTTTAAACTCCCTCCACTTAGCAAGGGGAGGGTTGGGGAGGGGATAGAGGGTTGCATTTAGAACTTGAATTCAGCGTGCTAATCATTCTACCTCTCCCAGCCTCCTAGAGGTGTCGCAAAGGTTAATCGTAGGTTGGTGCTGAGCGTGCGAAGCCCAACGATCAACGTCATGTTGGGCTTCGTTCCTCAGCACCAACCTACAGTATTTATCTTTTACAACACCCTCTGCTAGGGGGAATAATCTTTTAAATTTTGTTTTTAATTCCGTAACGGCTTACCTGTATCCAACATATGCTTCACACGCTTATGTGTTTTAATGTTTTTAAGCAAGGATCGAAATCCTTCGCGCTCATAACGTAAAAACCACTCCTCAGATAACTCTGTGCCTTCATCTACATCACCACCACATAAGGCGTTGGCAACCAGCTCACCGATTTTCATATCGTAATCTGATATAAATTCACCTGCATGCATATTCACCATCGCCGCTTTTATATTAGCAATGGCGGCTCTGCCTCCGGCACGAATAGTGTGTTCCGCTTGGGGTCGATAGCCAGCAGCATCTAAGGCATTTACCTGTGCAATGGCTGCATGTAACACTTCATGTTTGTTCATTACAATCGTGTCAATATCACGCAAAAAACCAAAGGCACGTGCTTGATGTGCGCTGGTGGCAACCTTGCCCATGCCGACTGTTTCAAACGCGTTTTTTATATGATCAAATACATCTTCGCCTTTGGCTGCGATACTGGCACGTCGCGCTAATTCCATACAACCACTGCCTGCGGGAATCAGACCTACACCGACTTCGACTAAGCCAACATAGCTTTCATGCGCAGCCACCACGCGGTCGCATTGCATCATCATTTCACAGCCCCCGCCAAGTGCTAAACCAGAGACACCTGCGACCACGGGAATGTTGGATTGTCGCAAACGAATTAATGTATTTTGAAAACGTTCGAGTAATTCATCCAAACCATTGTTGCCGGGAAGAATACTTTTCATCGCCACTGGCATAAAGGATTTAAGATCAGCACCGGCACTGAAAGGGTCGTCTGGACTCCAGATGATCATGCCTTTGAGTTGTTGTTCGGCAAGTTCTACGGCTTGATTAATACTGGCAAGTACCGGATCACTAATGGTATGTAATTTGGTTTTAAGGCTCAGTACGCCAATGTTTTCTTCAACTAACCAGAAGCGGGCAACCTCATTTTCAAACAGGGTTTTATCTTGTTGAGAATGTGGTAATTGTTCACCTACCAGTGTTTCTGGCCAACGTTGACGATTATAAACGGGTAGGGTGGAACGGGCTTTATACTTTTGTTCTTTACTAGACCAAGAACCCTGCGGTGTGTGAATCGCATCTATCGAACTCACCCAATCAAGCAAGGGCAGGGTGCAAGGTGTTTTACCGTTGGCGATGTCTTCTTTTATTAAGCCTGTGATTTTTGACCAACCCGCTTGTTGCCAGATTTCGAACGGGCCTTGTTTCCAGCCAAAACCCCAACGAATTGCCATATCCACATCGCGCGCGTTATCGGCAATGTCTGTTAAGAAATGGGCGCAATAATGAAAGACATCGCGGTGAATTGCCCACACAAATTCGGCGTGAGGATCGTTAATGTCGCGCAGGTTTGCTAATCGATCGGGGTTTTTAAAGTCTTTTAAAACTTTGGCGACTTTCTTAGGGATTTTAACTTTACGTTTTCGATAAGAGCCATTTGATGGTTCAAAAACAAGAATTTCTTTGCCTTCTTTTTTATACACACCTATTTTAGTTTTTGCACCTAAAGAACCATTATCAACCAGTGTATCTAGCCATGTTGGAATCTTGAATAAATTCGCCCACGGATCACCTTTTAAGTTATCAACCACACCTTGTATCACATGGCGTAGCGTATCTAGCCCAACTATATCGGCGGTTCGCAAAGTGGCACTTTTGGGTCTGCCTAATTTAGCACCGGTAAGTTCATCCACCGTTTCAAAGTTAAGCCCTAGTCGTTCGGCGTGAAAAAGTGTCACTAAGATAGAAAATACACCGATGCGATTGGCTACAAAATTAACCGTATCATTGGCGCGTACAATGCCTTTGCCTAAGGTGCTGGTCAGGAAGGTTTCCATATCATCCATTACATCGGCGCGAGTGCCTTCATGGGCGATGATTTCTACTAAGGGCATATAACGCGGAGGATTGAAAAAGTGGATACCTAAGAATTTGTCTTTGTATGATTCGGGCACACCTTGGGCGAGTAAGCCGATAGAAATCCCCGATGTGTTTGTGGCTAAAATAGTGTTTTCATTAAGGTGAGGAATGATTTTTTCATATAACTCTATTTTCCATTCAGGGCGTTCTGCAATGGCTTCTATAACTAAATCACAACTCCCCAGTTTTGCTAAATCATCATCGTAGTTGCAGGGCGTTAATAGCGTTTGAAAATGAGCGATTGCTAGAGGTTCTGGTTTTTGTTTGAGCAAGGCTTTGATAGAAGCGCGAGCGGTGGCGCTGGCATCATTTCCGTTCTTTACAGTTACAGCTAAATCAAACAATAAAGCAGGGATGCCCGCATTCGCAAAATGTGCGGCGACCTGTGCGCCCATGACACCTGCACCTAATATGGCGACTTGTTTTATAGGTTTTGTCGTCATTAATATTTCTCCATCATATTTTTTGCTTTTAAACTTCCTCCATCTAGCAGAGGGTGTCGGAATACAAATCGTAGGTTGGTGCTGAGCTTGCGAAGCCCGACAAACAGTGTCATGTTGGGCTTCGTTCCTCAGCACCAACCTACAACGAACGTGTCTTTTACAACACCCTCTCCCCAGTCTTCTTTATCAGTTTAGGGGAAGAGAGAGTCGATTAACCGGTTTCTTTCAACCCATTTTCATTGTTACTTTTATTCGTTAACGGGTCTTCTTCATAGGGTACACGAATCAACTCGGACTCATCAAAATCATCCACATTTATCACGCCCATCACTTTGTTATCAAATTCGATCAATTGATCTGCCTCATCTTGGTTAATCAGCTCTTCAGATAACGCTTCTTTAATAAGTGCCAGCCCTGATAATTTTGGTAACAGCTTTTCTTTAATAGCAGAACGCAGTTTTAAGTGTAAAGGCGCAATATCTAAACTTTCAAGGAAGACTTGATTAACCACTGCCACTGGGTTGTTGTCTGCTATCTCTGCGTAAAGGCCCTCGGTTAAACGTTGGCGTGCGCCGGAATCTTGAGAGATTGCATCGACTACTTTCTTCTCTAAATCATCCATCGGTGCTTTAAAACGTTTGCCGATTGGGAATGCAGCGGTTTTTAATACGCCCGCTAAGATTCGATTAGGAAAATTCATCATTAACTCGTCAAACGCAATTTGATATTCGTGGAATAGGTGATCTAGCGCCCATTGTACAATCGGCCATTCGTCTCTGGCGTATTTATTATCTTTATGTTGTTTAAGCACCATGCTGGCTAAAAATAGGGTGCTTAATAAATCACCCAAACGCGCCGACAACATTTCTTTAAATTTAAGTTTTGCGCCCAAGCCGAGCATAGAAATATCGGCAGTCAATGCAAATACACTACTTAAACGATTGATGTGTCGGTAATACTGGTTAATCTCCGGATCATCCGAGGGTGAATCGCCAATCAGTGAAGTTGGCACAATTCCCTGCACCAAAGATCGGGCAAAATTACGCACGCTAAATCCAAAGTGAGCGCTGAGTGTTTCATCAAACGCTATTTGAGTCGCAGGGTTATCTTCTGCCTGCGCTAGTTCCATTTCTTTAAGTACATGCGGGTGCGAACGAATGGCACCTTGACCAAAAATCATTAAGTTACGTGTGAGTATATTTGCACCTTCCACCGTAATTGCGACAGGAATGGATTCATAAGCAGGCGCAACGTAATTGCTTGGGCCTTTCATTACCGCTTTACCGCCATGAATATCCATTGCATCCAGCAAACATTGCCTTGCCATTTCGGTACAGTGATATTTAAGAATTGCGGAGGCGACACTGGGTTTACTGCCATCAACAATGGATTGAATCGTTTGAATGCGCGCCGCATCAATAATGTACGTTAACCCTGCAATACGCGCTAAGGGCTTTTGCACACCTTCAAACTGGCTGATAGAAACCCCAAATTGTTTACGCAGATTCGCGTAGGCACTGGTGCCGAGCGTCATGCGTTTCCCCACGGCAACCGCTGTTGTGGGTAAGGTGATTGCGCGCCCAACTGAAAGACAGTTAACCAGCATCCGCCAGCCTTTTCCTGCCATTGCTTGACCGCCGATAATAAAGCTTAACGGCACAAATATATCATCACCTTTAATCGGTCCATTAAGGAAAGCTTCGCCAATCGGTAAATGACGACGACCAATTTCAAGCCCCTGTGTCGAGCGCGGAATTAGTGCGCAGGTAATGCCATAGTCTTTGGTATCACCGATCAATTCATCGGGGTCTTGCAAACGAAACGCTAAGCCGATTAAGGTTGCGATGGGTGAAAGCGTGATATAACGTTTAGAAAACGTTAAGCGCATCCCCAAGACTTCTTCGCCTTTCCATTCGCCTTTGCAAACGATACCGACATCGGGAATAGAAGTAGCATCCGAACCTGCGGTGGGGGCGGTTAATGCAAAACAGGGGATTTCTTTACCGCTGGCTAAACGGGGTAGGTAATAGTCTTTTTGTTGTTCTGTGCCGTATTTAATTAAAAGCTCACCAGGGCCGAGTGAATTAGGAACGCCGACCAGATAACTAACACCACCACCCGTATTAGTGAGTTTTAAAAGCACCTGCGATTGAGCGACTTCAGATAAACCTAAACCGCCGTATTTTTTAGGAATGATCATGCCTAAAAAGCCATTCTCGCAAACGTACTGAATAATGTGTTCGGGGATAATATTCCAATCGTGATTAATTTTCCAAGCATCTGACATTCGACATACATCATTAACCGGCCCGTCGATAAAGGCTTGTTCTTCATCGTTTAATGAGGGAATGGGCGCAGATAACAGTTTATTCCAATTTGGTTTACCACTAAATATCTCGCCATCCCACCAGACGGTTCCCGCATCAATTGCTTCTTGCTCTGTTTCGGAAATAGGTGGCAAAATCTTGCGCATTATTTTTAGAGTAGGGGCAGATACAACTTTTTGACGAATACGTGGGATGGAGAAAATCAGCGTTACTAATGTCATCAATATAAATAGAAAAGCCAATAGCCCGTGTGCGG
>CAZMWD010000036.1:0-1349 GCA_964569685.1 uncultured Cocleimonas sp.
AATGATTATATCCAGAACAATTTGCCCATCATTTTCATACAAATGATAACTAAAATCCATATCGCGCTGTAGCGAAAGACGTTCGATGTCATCCAGCGCGATACTGTATGAACGGGTAATTCTGCAATCGACAATGGACATCCATGCCGATGAATAATCCTTTAAAAAGCCACAAAACTCATCTTTCCTAACATCATCATTCAATGAAACAACGACACGGTGATTAATATAACGTTCTAATATAGGATCGTAGGTATTACCCACCGCAGAGAGCGCCGTTGTACCAAGCTTTTTTAAATAATCACTTTGCGTACTTAATACAGAACCGCCCATCGCCCCACCTTTCATGCGTGATAAAAACACACTAAACGCTTCGCCAATCGCATCGTTAAACATATTAAATGCAATCCGTAATTTTCTGTGTGTTAAAGCAATAAAACTAGGTTGATTGATCGCATCAACTTCTATTTTTCTGCGTTGTTGATTTTTTATCGTAAGTTCGCTGTGGTTTCGGTAGATCGCTCTAATTTTATCAATATCTTCATTATAGAAAATATAAGATGCAACTAGGTCTCCCGCTGAATTTCTAGCCTCTCGTGAAAAAAGCAGTTCCATACCATTAGAATAAATACGTGTTTTCCCCCAGATTTTTTTACCGTCTTGCATTTCAAATGTTGAATGAAATTTTTGTAAATCTTTTAATACTCTATCTTTATTACGCCATTTCAAAATATTTGAAAATAATGCGCCAAGAAAAATAAGCCCAAGTGTGAGGAGAAAAATAGTATCCATGATTTAGTTTAACAATAATTATCAGAAGAGACCTTGCACGAGAGATATTAACATTGATAGGTAAATATAGGCTGAATAGCGGGTATAAATATTTTTCTCAAGGAAATTGTTGTTAACCTTATTTGAGCATGCCAAAATTTTTGGTACTATTTAGTAACATAAAAAACCCCGCTAAAAAGCGGGGCTATAAACAATGTTAAAAAACTACTAATATTAATCTGTGCGTTTTGTTACTTCTAACAAATGGTAGCCAAACTGAGTCTTAACAGGGCCTTGAACCGTATTAAGTGGCGCACTAAACACCACCTTATCAAATTCTGGCACCATTTGACCTGGCCCAAATGAACCAAGACCACCACCATTTGCGCTTGATGGGCAACTCGAATTCTTTTTTGCTACGTCTGCAAAATCAGCTCCACCTTCAATTTCTTTTTTCAATGATTCACATTGCTCTTCTGTTTCTACGAGTATATGTCTTGCGCTTGCTTCTGCCATGATTTTTCTCCTAAGTAATTATTCAAATGTATGAAAGTTAATATAAAGTCTAGTTTTATAAA
>CAZMWD010000036.1:1449-12099 GCA_964569685.1 uncultured Cocleimonas sp.
CCTAAAATCAACACATCCGCAGAGCGCCGAGCAAAAAGACCCACAGTAACAACACCTGCAAGTTTATTAAAATCATCTTCCATTTTTACGGGTTCCATAATATCGAAACCATGCACATCAATTATAATATTGCCGTTATCGGTCGTAAAACCTTCGCGCAATTCAGGTCGCCCGCCCATTTTAACGATTTCACGTGCAATATAACTGCGTGCCATTGGTATTACTTCAACAGGCAAAGGAAACTTGCCCATTACATCTACCAGCTTGGTTTCATCGGCAATACAGATAAATTTATCACTTGCGCCTGCAACGATCTTTTCACGTGTTAATGCACCACCGCCACCTTTGATCAGGTTTAGGTGTTTATCAGATTCATCTGCGCCATCTACATACAGTGATAATTGCCCAGCGTTGTTTAAATCCATGACTCTAATGCCGTGACCTTCAAGGCGTGCGGCACTGGCTTCGGAGCTGGCTACCGTACCATCAATTTGGTTTTTCATTGATGCTAATAAGTCAATAAAGTGATTTGCAGTAGAACCTGTACCAATTCCAACCACCATACCGGATTCTACATATTCTAATGCCGCTTGTGCTGCCGCTATTTTCATTTCATCTTGTGTCATGCTATTTCCTTGATTCTTGTTTGATGGTTACATAATACCTAAAGACAGCTTGCTACGAAACATTAACTGTTGCACCTTTTTTAATCTCCCAGTACTCTGCCCTCTATGACGAGTACCGCAAAAACTAATATCATTGAAAAAATCCTGACGGCACGTGTTTACGACGTTGCAGAAGAGACACCGTTGGATTTAGCAAAATCGCTATCCAAACGTACCAATAATACGGTGTACTTAAAGCGAGAAGATCTGCAACCCGTATTTTCATTTAAGTTACGCGGCGCATTTAATTGCATGTTTAACTTATCCGATGCAGAAAAAGCCAAAGGCGTTGTGGCGGCTTCTGCTGGCAACCATGCGCAGGGTGTTGCCATCTCAGGTGCAAAACTAGGTATAAAGACCACGATTGTAATGCCACGTATTACGCCAGAGATAAAAGTAAAAGGCGTTGAAGCGTATGGCGGTAAGGCCGTATTAATTGGCAATACTTTTGATGATGCTTATGCACATGCGATGGAATTGGCCGAGAAAGAAGGCTTACGTTTTATCCACCCGTTTGATGATCTAGACGTTATTGCAGGACAAGGCACAATTGGCATGGAATTATTACGTCAACATCCAGAGCCTATTGATGTGATTTTCATTGCCGTGGGTGGTGGTGGGCTGATTGCTGGAATTGCTAGTTATATTAAATATTTAAGCCCCAGCACACGTATTATTGGTGTAGAGCACGAAGAAGCACCCAGTATGTATCAGGCATTTAAGCAAAATAAACGCATTAAACTTGATAGTATCGGTACGTTTGCAGACGGCGCAGCAACCAAACAAGCAGGCGAAAAAACATTAGCTATTGCACGCGAAGTGGTGGATGAGATGATTCTTGTAAGCACCGATGAAACCTGTGCCGCAATTAAAGACGTGTTTGAAGATACCCGCACTCTATTAGAACCTGCCGGTGCTTTGGCCATAGCAGGTCTTAAAAAATACGTTGCTGAACATAATCTGCAAGATCAACAATTAATCGCTATTAGCAGTGGCGCAAACATTAACTTTGATCGTTTACGGCATGTTGCCGAGCGCGCAGAGCTGGGTGAAAAACGTGAAGCATTGTTAGCTGTCACTATTCCAGAGAAACCCAATAGCTTTAAAACGTTTTGTGAAGCGATTGGTGATCGTGGCATTACAGAGTTCAACTATCGTTATGCGGATGCACGTGATGCGCAAGTATTTACGGGCGTAAAGCTTTCCAAGGGCGATGAAGAAAAAGAATTAATCATCAAAAACTTGCAAGACAAGGATTACACTGTTCTTGATCTGAGTGATAACGAAGTCGCCAAAGTGCATTTACGTTTTATGGTCGGTGGTCATGCACAGGGTGCAGAAAATGAGGTTTTATATCGCTTTCGTTTTCCAGAAAGACCCGGTGCTTTATTGCATTTTTTAGATAGTATGGGCGGTAACTGGAATATCAGTTTATTTCATTATAGAAATCACGGCTCTGATTTTGGTCGCGTACTGGTGGGTATGCAAGTACCACCGAATGAACGCCCTGAATTTTGCCAATTTCTAAAAAAATTAGGCTATGAACACTTTGAGGAAACAGATAATCCTGCCTATCAAAGTTTTTTAAGATAATCTATTTAAAGAATCTTTAACTAATTTACTAAATCATTAAGATTAAGCTTGCTGGATAAGCAATGATTGTATATCATTACGCGCCTTTCGACCCTTAGTAGAATATTTGGTTAATAAAGAATAGGGTTAAAATAGTACAGAATTTTCGGAGATAGACAGTCATGGCTAAAGTATGCCAAGTAACAGGTAAACGTCCGGTAGCGGGAAACAACGTTTCTCATGCACATAATAAAACACGCCGTCGTTTTTTGCCTAATTTGCACACCCATCGTTTTTGGGTTGAAAGCGAAAACCGTTTCGTAAAGCTACGTCTTACTGCAAAAGGTATGCGTATCATTGATAAAAAAGGCATTGATGTGGTCTTAGAAGACGTTCGTGCTCGTGGCATAAAAGTTTAGTCTACGATTAAACATAGGAGATAAATCATGCGTGATAAAATAAAAATGGTTTCTAGTGCAGGAACAGGCTATTTCTACACTACAACAAAGAACAAACGTACTATGACTGAGAAATTAGTTAAGAAAATGTACGATCCAAAAGTGCGTAAGCATGTTGAGTTTAAAGAATCAAAAATTAAATAATAACTATTTAATTTAAGCTAAAAAAAGCCCAGTGTTTAACTGGGCTTTTTTGTGTCTGATTGATTCTCAAGAACTATCCTGTAAACCAAGCTATTAACGAGAAAACATCCCGATAAGATTAACTAACACTGTAAGAACAATAGAGCCAATTAACATCGCTTTCCACGGGAAAAAGACTTTGACGCGCGGTTGGTTAGCATCTTCGTGTTGCTCAATGGAATTTCTAGCATTCTCTTCAATTTTCTTCTGTAATCTAGTGGCAGCATTTGGAAATAAAAGCGGTAGAATATTAATTATTACCGTTAATACTAGCGAAGCTATCATTGAATAAATAATAAAATTGCTCATAAATATTACTCCTTAATCTATTATAGTATTAATAGTTGCGAAAGTATTCGCAGTATCTGAGATCAAAGCACAAGAAATCCGTCCCTTCCCTTCGACCCCGCTCAGGATAAACCAAAAGTCCGTTCAGGGAACTGATCTATTGCTTATCCGTAGCCTGAGCGGAGTCGAAGGCGGACTTGGATACTATGCAATAACTTTTGGAACTATTAATAGTTATTTCACACTATAAAAACATTTCCATCACATCATTTAAAAACTCCCAACCTTTTTTGGTCGTTCTCAAGTTTTTTTCCTTATCATCTTTTACCATTAGCTGTTTCTCAATCGCTTGCTGAATTATTATTTCTATTTCAGTACCGTTTAAACGCGTTCTTTGCTCAAACAAGTCAGTTGGAAAACCGTGTTTTAGGCGTAGCACATTGAGCATAAATTCAAAGGGAATTTCTTTTTTACTTAGTAAGGTAGTAGATGAACGTGGCTCTCGCTTACTCGCTTGCTCCATATATTCTGCGGGTTGACGGTACTTTGTATGACGCGTAATGGTGCCATCGGGTTGGGTAATTTTTCCGTGAGCGCCTGCGCCGATACCAACATAATCACCAAACTGCCAATAATTCATATTATGCTTACAGGTGTTTTTATCGTTCACTCCTTTAGCATAGGCGGATACCTCGTATTGAGAATAGCCCGCTTTTTCAAGTAGTAATTGTCCCTGTTGTTGTATCTCCCACAAGGCATCATCATTTGGTAACACCGGTGGAGAATGATGAAATAAGGTATTTTTTTCGATGGTTAATTGATACCACGAAATATGACTGGGGTCGCAATCAATCGCTTGCTGTAAATCTGCTAATGCTTGATCACAGCTTTGTTGTGGTAAACCGTGCATTAAGTCTAAATTAAAATTATCAAACCCTGCTTTTCTCGCAATGGAAGCGGCATTAATTGCTTCAGCTCCATCGTGGATTCTACCTAATGCTGTTAAGTGCTCGCTGTTGTAGCTTTGAATGCCTATCGATAATCGGTTGATGCCGGCTTGTCGATATTGACTAAACCGTTCTTGTTCAAATGTTCCGGGGTTGGCCTCCATGGTTATTTCCATCGACGGGCGAAGCGGTAATCGCCCCCGTAAACCTGATAATAATGACTCTATTCCCTCTGCTGAAAAAAGACTAGGTGTACCGCCACCAATAAAAATTGATTTTAAAGGTCTCCCCCAGATGTGGGGTAATTCTGTTTCGAGATCCGTTAATAATGCACCAATATACTCTTTTTCAGGAATGCTCTGATTACCCTTTTTATCATTCGGGCTTTGGTGCGAATTAAAATCACAGTAAGGGCATTTGCGTACACACCATGGAATATGGATGTATAAACTAAGGGGTATCGGAGTCATTATTTTAATGCTAAACGGGAATGGGGGATAAATTACTTAACGTAACGTACTCAGCCACGCTGATATTTTCGGGGCGAAGGCTAGGGTCAACTCCTGCATTTTCTATTTGCTCGGAAGTTAACATTTTCTTTAATGTATTGCGTAATGTTTTACGACGCGTAGAAAATGCTTGAGTCACTAATTTTGAAAGGTGTTTTTCATCCTTTGCTTTGTGTGGCAGTACTTTCCATGGTGTTAAACGCAAAATGGCAGAATCTACTTTCGGTGGTGGATTAAATGCTTGCGGAGATACAAACAATAAATATTCAGTCTCACAATAGTATTGAACCATGACCGATAAACGTCCGTAAGTTTTGCTATTGGGTGGTGCAGTGATGCGTTGAACGACTTCATTTTGCAACATGAAATGCATATCTTTAATTGAATCGGCATATTCAAGCAAATGAAAAATTAGAGGTGTTGAAATATTATACGGAAGGTTGCCCACTACCCGTAATAGCGATTCTTTTTCAGAAGAAGTTGTTGATGGCGTTGTGGACAATACGCTAAGATCAAATTTAAGCGCATCGACACTATGAATGGTGAGTTTTTTATTTTGATATTGCTCTAATCGTGCAATTACATCTCGATCAATTTCGATCACATCTAGGGCATCAATTTTTTCTAATAAAGGAAAGGTTAATGCACCAAGGCCTGGACCAATTTCTACAAAACGTTCACTTGCTTGAGGGTTAATATCATAGATTATTCTCTGGATAATAGCCCCATCATGTAAGAAGTGCTGACCAAAGCGTTTTTTTGTTTTGTAGTTTGCCATATATATAATTCATTAAAAAGCCCCCAAAATTGGGGGCTTAGTTTAGCCTTATTAATACTAGTACATCAACCTTTCAAAATGTCTGTATATCAAATTACTTTAGAATTTTTAAATCAACTCTTCTATTTTTAGCACGACCTTCAGGCGTATCATTTGCCATAATAGGCTGGCTCTCACCGAAACCCTTGGCACTTAGTGTTTCTGCCTTAACACCTTTTTTAATTAAATAAATCATCACTGTGTTGGCACGTCTTTGAGATAAGCGTTTATTTGCACCTGTCCATCCTTGATTATCGGTATGCCCTTCAATTTCTATTTTTAATCCAGGATTACCAACCAAGCTTTTTGCCGCTACATCCAATACGGCTAATGAGCTACTTTTAAGTTGAGCAGAACCTAATTTAAAGGTAACACCTTCAAGCGTAACTTTTTCGCTTGCTTTGCAGCCGAACTCATTGACTGTTACGCCAGCTTCAGATGTTGGACAAAGGTCATTATCATCTGCCACGCCATCGTTATCAGCATCTGTGTTTTTTACAGGCTCGGGCGCAGGAGGAGGAACAACCGCTTCTACAACCTTGGCAGGTTCAACAACCTTTGGGCAGCCTTCGGCATTAACAGCACTACCCGATGGTGAAGCGGGGCACTTATCATTGGTATCAACGACACCGTCTTTATCGGTATCCGCGGTTGCTTTTGCTAAATCAGCTTTAACCTTATTCAATTCATCAGCCGTTGCCATCAAACCACTTATTTCTTTAGCTTGTGATTCCGATTTGATTTTTAATTGATCAAGCTGTTCTTTTAAGCGCGCCCCATTATCTAATGATGCTACGAGCTTTTTACTCTTTCCATCAACACTGGCGTTACAACTTTCTAACTCATTTTTTGCGTTTGCACATAATGCTAACTGGCTTTTTAAACCTGCTGTAGTTGCTTCTTGTGTACTGAACGCTTGTTGTAACAAGCCTAGTTTATTGGAGGATGCCTGCAAGCCTAGAAGAGCTTTATTTTGACCTGCTGCCTCCGCTTTTAAAGCAACGCTTTGTGCTTGTAACGATTGATAAGCAACATTAAGATCAGTTAATTGCTTTTTTAGATCAGCTTCCTGTGATTCTGCCCCCTTGAATGCAAGTAGTTGCTTATTTTTATCAGTAGTATCTGTTTTTAATGCGCCAATTTGAACATGCATATTTTTATTAGCTGCATTTAATTCATCGAGCTGTTTTTTTAATGCCTGATTTTCTTTGCCTTGAAGACTATGCGCATTTTGAATAGCGTTTAATTTAGCAGATGATTGCTTAAGTGAAGCTTGTAGTTGCAATTGCATATCATCATTTGTTTTCGTCATAGCGACTAATTGTTTTTTTAGCACATTTATATTATCGGCTGATTGTCCAAATGCCATTAGCTTTTGTGCTTGTTGCCCTGATTTTTCAGAGGCAAGTGTAAGCTGTTTTTGCAAACTATCTTTTTCTTTACCTAATGCAATAAGCTGCTGTTGAATGCCATTACCTGCATTATCTAATTCAGCAAGGTGTTTTTTAAGTGCTGCATTCTCTTTTTCTTTTAAGGAAAGCATCTCTTGAGATGTTTTGGTGAGTGATTCTATTTTATTCTTTAAATTATCAATATTAGTTTTATCAGCGGATTCTTTCTTAATTAAGTTTTCAGAAGCTATAGTAAGCTTATTTTGTAATGCTTCTTTCTCTTTTTCTAAGGTCTCAAGTTGTTGTTTTATGCTATTGCCAGCACTATCTAGTTTTTCTACATGTTTAATAAGTTCTGAATTTTCTTTTTCTTTTAACGCCACCATTTGCACAGAAGATTTGCCCAATGCTTCTATTCTTTTCTTTATTTCACTTATCTGCGCACTGCTTGATTCTTTTGATTTAGTCAATGCTCCTACTGATGCAACGCTATCTTGTAGTTGATTTTGTGTATCATTTAATATTTGTTTTAGTTCTTCTATTTTATTTCTAGATGCTTCTGATGCTTTGTCATAGTGTGCTTGTAACGCTGTTAATTTTTTCTTACTGCCATCATCAATAGCGGGGGGGCATTGTAAATTAGCCTCAAGTGGCAGTGGAATGACAGGAATATCACCGTAAAAGGGGCTAGGGGGCGCTGGTGGAAAAGGTATAGGCGCGTTCATGTTCATTGGCATATTCATCGAATTCATCGAAGGTGCTGATCCAAAAAATGGCATTTGAGCGCCCATTGCTTGTTGCCCTCCCATTGGCATATTCGGCATCGCAGGTGCAGTATTGATAGGCACAGGTATACAGTCACCCCATGTAATCGGCATCATGCTGGTTGGAATGTTGGGTTGCCATTCTGCTTGAGCATTGATTGTGGAAAGCGCGAGTAAACCGGTTACAAGCAAAGACTTTAATGAAACGTGCATAGCGATTTGCATAGATAATGCTCCTAGTAGTAATTAACCTCTGTCACCGAACGCAAAATCACGACGAGCAGCAGCGATAGTAATAGTAAAACCTGCAATGACATCAATAAATGACATTACCGTTAAAAATAAAAAAACTGAGTTACTTTTTTCGCCTATTGTCCAAGGAAATACCATCCAAGAAACAAGAAACGCAACAAATACAATGGTAGATAAAGTGTGATCAATAATGGAAATACTAGAGGTGCGAGTCGATTTAAATATTTCTATATAAAGCGTAATCAAGCCTGCCAAAATAACCATATCTCCCCATGTCGGCTTCCAAACCTCCCCTGAAGGAAGTTTTAAATGACCAATGACGTCGTTTAGGTTTTCAGGAAAATAGCCTAAATGATGCATTCCCCAATACCCTGCAAGTAATAATGAAAATAAAGGCAAAAACTTAAAAATAACCATGATGCATCCGATCATTAAAAAACATCATTGTAATAGTTGTTTGAATATAAGGGAAATGGGGATTAAATATTCAATCGTTTAAAACACTTTTATATACCAAATATACTAAATATACACAATTAAGTGTTATTAAAAATAATAATGAAAATGAGTATAGCTCATTAAAAGCACTATAGTTATGAATGGGTTAAAAATTAGGCACTATTATTTCTTCTTTCAACGCACGAATAAAAGGCACTATAAAAAATAGCGGTAGTTTTTTGTGGAAGAGTGGTACTAGTTGTATTGAAGCTCTGACAAGTGGGGATTCACGCCTGCCGTAGTTCATTAGATAATTTACCTATGCTTAACACGTACGATGCGTGAGCGGAAAATTGGAAAGTCGGCTTAATCATGACTACCGCAAATTAAGCCGATAAGCAATTACCTAATAAATTACTAGAAGAGAGAATGTTATGAAAAACAAAAATTCAACATCATACAAGTGGGCTTATTTACCGCTCATATTTAGTTCTGCAGCAATACTTAGCACACAAGTATCTGCAGGCCCTGGTCAGCAACACCAAGAGGCTCGCCAAGTAGGCTCAGCCAATTATAATTATGTGGGTGGACGTACTCAAGTCGGTGGTCATATCACGGATGACGGTGATGTTAGTGTCGATCTTAACCATGCTTTTCGTGAAACAGAAAACTCCAGTTCTAGTATTGGACTTTGGGGCGGTGTTGATCTTGATGATGGCGATGGTATTAACGAAGGTGGCGTACAGTTAAATCATAACTGGGTTTCTCGTGATCGCGCAGGAAATGCAAAGCATGTTAATAAAGTATTCGGCGCTTATGACCGTAATGTAGATAAACATTCAAAAGCAACGGTAGGTTACGGACAAGAACGTGAAAACCTATTTTGGGAAGGTCACGTAAGCAAGGGTCTTTCTGATAAGAAAACTATATCGGGTAACGTATCTAATAAAGCTTATGATTATGGTGTAGGTGGTAGCGTAGGTACATTCCTTGAAGGGTCAAACATGCGTATTCGCGCCGGTCTTGATCATGAGTGGGGAGATGATGTTGGTGTTGGCGAAAAAGATGCTAAGAATACAACGGTATCTGCTGGTGTGGAGAAATTCTTCCAAGGAACAGGACACAGTGTAAGTTTAGATGTAGCCGCATCGAAAAAAGACGGCGGTACAGAGTTCGCTGGGTTTGATGATACTAAAACAAGCGCGAGTCTTGGTTACCATTATGATTTTGGTGGTGCAAGCATTTACCAGCCTGATCAACGTTACCGTCGTGTACGTGTTGAAGTACCCGGTCATGGTCGCCCAGCACGTTATGCTAAAAAGCCTATTTACAAGCGTGTCGCTACTTATAAGAATGTACCTACTTATGGCAAGAAAACAGTTAAGAAGCCTTTCAAGCAGTTAGTAAAAAGCACCATGGAATTAGAAGGACAAACCTTCTTTAAATTAAACAGTTCTAAATTGATTCCTTCTGCTAAAACACGTTTGAATCAAATTGCTGGCGAAATTCGTAGAAATGGTTACCGTGGTGCGATTCGTATTACAGGTAATACCTGTGGATTAGGCAACGCGGTTTACGACCAGCGTTTATCAGAGCAACGTGCAAAAGCAGTAAGAGCTTACTTGATTAGTAAAGGCTTTAAAGCAGATCATTTGATTGCGCGCGGTTTGGGTAAAGGTCATCCGAAATACCCTAATACACCATCGCAAGGCTTTAAGAACCGTCGTGTAGATATTGAATATGTAACTGAGCGTAAATCATACAAAACAGGTTACCGTACAGAGCAGCAAAATGTTCGCACCGGTACTCGTCGTGTTGCAACAGGTTTCAAAAACGTAGCAGCAGGTTACAAAAATGTAATGATTGATAGTGGCTCAGCAGGTTCTCCACGTGTAATTTGGAGAACAGAAGCGGTTAAGACGGCTCCTGCTTGGATCAAACGCGCATTGCATAACAATATTAAGCATGATCGTAGTGTCAATACCTATACTACAACGGCGACTACTCCTACTGCTCCCGTTGCTCCAATCGCAACGCATGATGCAGAAACAGTGGCATGTAGTACTGATGAATTGATTATTGATGTTCTAAGTAATGATATAGGTAATAATCTAGTTGTTTCAAACCCAACTACACCACAATACGGTACCGTTGCAGTTGTAAACAATCAGATTGTATATACGCCTAATGGATCAGGTTGTGGTTTAACAGATACCTTCTCATATACAATTACAGATGCTAATGGTCTTACTTCTACAGCGAATGTAACGGTTGATATGGCGGCGGCAGATATTCCGGATACTCCAGATACTCCGGATACTCCAGATACTCCGGATACTCCAGATACTCCGGATACTCCAGATACT
>CAZMWD010000037.1:0-2315 GCA_964569685.1 uncultured Cocleimonas sp.
TTAAGAAAAAATGGCAGGCGCGCCCATTTTTTCATTAATCTGATTACACACTTCATGTGGGATATTTAAACCCTTTGCCAACTCACTGAGGTAATGTGCTTCCTCATTGGTATCCAGATCAATTGCAAACAAAGACATCATATAAACCTGTTCTTCCATTCCGCGTGGCACGCTGTTAATAAACGCTTTAACATCCAATGGCGCTGATAGTTCTTGTTGTACAAAACGGGCTTCATCATCGGATACATCACCTAAATGCCCAATGATTTTCTGTTTTTCATCTTCATCTAATTTTCCATCTGCTTTTGCGCCATTAATCATCGCACGCAGTAGAACTTCTGCTTGTTTTTCTTGATCATCATTCGCAGAAACCTCTTCACCCTGTAGCGCGCTATTAAAAAGGTCACCCAATCCACCACCACTGCTTTTCCCCTCTGATTGTGAACCACCACCGAGCGAATCAAGAATACCGCCTAAACCACCACCGCCCGTTTTTCCAGATAAACCACCCAGCAAGTCACCTAAACCACCACCACTGCTTTGATTCGCGCCAGCTGATGATGAACCACCGCCCATTAAACCACCCAATAAACCACCAAGGCCTCCTCCGCTACCACCACGACTTCCACCCATCATTTTACCAATGCCTTTTGCAACCATCACACCCATTGCCACTTTTCCTAAGGTACCCATTAAACTCATGCTGTGCTCCTTTTAATTTATTTAGTAATCAACTAGGAGCCTGTCCGAGAACTAGAAATTGACTGCAAATTCCAGAAACATCATAATCTGAGTTTATTGAATTCGTTAAATAGAACGACTATTCGCCTCTTTCAATAAACTCACCTTATAATATTTCTGAAATTTTCGTTTCAATCTTAGTTCTCGGACAGGCTCCTAGATAGTAGCATAATAATTTACATGTCTACGACATATACAGATCACAGACTTCATTATTTTAAAATAAAATGCAATCAAACCCATTGTTAATACGTGTTAGATATGACGAAAGTCACTTTCTAAATGTGATGCAACATTTACTGTTGCAAATATTTAGCTTATTACCTAGATCCTGCAAGTGAACATGCATATATAGTGCATGTTATTGATTTGTAGAGTGAATTTTATTTGAGTGGAATACTTATTGATATTCCCGAAAAATAAAATATCGCTATGCGAATCAATAATATGCGCTATATGTGTGTGATCACTTGCAGGATATAGGTACAACCATCTAAGGAGCAACAACAATGAAAAAATCGACACTAATTGCCAGTGTAGCAGTCGCTAACATCCTAGCACTTGGCACAATTACCTCTACTGCGTACGCGGTACCTGATCAGCCTAAAAACTGGGAAAAATGTGCAGGCATCGCAAAAGCGGGCAAGAACGATTGTGGATCACTCACGAAAGGCGGTCATGCGTGTTCTGGTCAAGCGGCTTCGGACAACCTTGATACGGAATGGATTTATGTTCCAGAAGGCACTTGTGCGAAAATCACCGGTGGTCAAAAGGGCAAAGTAAAGCCTGCTAAATCATAAGTGTAATATACTTTAACTTATGTTTTCTGTTCCTTCACATTCTTTACACCCTATCTCCACTCAAGCAGGTATAGGTCTACGCACACAACATATCAACCAGATTCTGGATCAGCGAGTTTCGGTGCCTTGGTTTGAATTGTTGGTGGATAACTGGTTAACAAACGGTGGCTTAAGCCAGCGTTATCTCGATGAAATTATCGAGCGTTATCCGGTGACTTTACATGGCGTAGGTTTATCCCTTGGAGGAACAGAACCCCTTGATTTTACCTATTTGGGTAAAATCAAGCGGGTTTTACAATACGATAATCACAGCACTGATAAGACAAACAAACCACTGTGGTATTCCGAGCATTTGTGTTTTTCACAATTACAATCACATTACTCGCACGATTTACTGCCCCTACCCTATACCGATGAGTCGGTTCAGCATATTGCCAACCGTATTCAACAGGTGCAAGATTTTCTGGGTTGCCAAATTTTGGTCGAAAATGTTTCCAGCTATCTTGAATACAAACAAAATGCCTTATCAGAAGGTGAATTTATTCATGCCATTGTTGAGGAGGCCGACTGTCATTTACTGTTAGATGTGAATAATTTTTACGTCAATCAAGTTAATCATGGGCAAGATGCGATGCAACAAATTCAAGCACTGCCCCATCACCGTGTTAAAGAAATTCATTTAGCAGGGTTTGAAGATAAACAAACCCATCTAGTGGATGCGCATAACAACCCCGTTGCCGATGAAGTATGGGCAATCTATCAACAAACCCTAGC
>CAZMWD010000037.1:2415-5197 GCA_964569685.1 uncultured Cocleimonas sp.
ATTCAACAAGGCTTTGTGACTGGTTTTTCCACTGATTCAAAACCGAGCAAGCATAAATAAAATGGAATTTGATCAAACACATCTTAATCAACTGTATCGCTACTGCTTTACATTAACGGTACATAAAGAGGATGCCTATGATTTATTGCAAACCTCACTCGAAAAGTACCTGAAACATCCAATTCAACAGGATTCAACATCACCGCAAATGGCGTATTTAAGACGTATTATTCGCAACCAATTTATTGATGATGCCAGACGCAAAAAGTGCGTACCTTTTGAGTCGCTTACCGATGAACATGAAGCAAGCACTATTGATATTCAACCCCTGGATAATTTATTGATTAATGAGGAACTGGTTGATCAAATCTGGGACTTATTAAACACATCGGAACGTGAAGTTATATTTCTATGGGCGATTGAAGGCTATACCGTTAAAGAAATATCGACAGAAATTGATGTGCCCAGAGGGACGATTTTGTCGAAAATTCACCGACTACGCCAAAAAGTACAGAAAACACTCGCAAAAAAAGAACAACAACAAACATTACACGGAAAACGTGCATCATGAAAAAATCACTCAAACATGCGATACAAGATAAGTTAGAAACCGTTTCTCTTAATGAACAACAACTGGATAAACTGACTGAAATGCAATCCAAGCTATACTCGCCAAATGAAATAACGTCATCAAAAGAACAAAATACACGCTTTTGGTTAGGCTCTGCCCTGATGACACTTGTGATCAGTATCAGCCTATTCATGTATTTTTCAACACCGCCCAACCCATCTGAAATGATTCAACGTATTGCTAATGAGGTCGCACAAAATCATATTAAAATGAAGCCTATGGAAGTACATACAAGTGATATGAGTGAGATACAACATTATTTTACTGAATTAGATTTTTTACCACAGCCTTCACAACAGCTATCAACAAACGAAAGTGTCCCCATTCAACTGGCAGGTGCGCGTTATTGTTCTATTCTAAGTGCTAGCGCAGCGCAGTTGCGCTATAAAAATAAACAAGGTAATTTTATAACTTTATTTGAAACGCCTTACGACCCTAAACTATTTAAACACATTCCTAATCTGGATGAAGGCGAACAACCTATCACAACCTATTCCCGTGGCATTAAGGTGAAAATGTGGGTTGAACATGGTTTATTAATGGTCAGTACGGAAAAGCCTAACTGAGAATTATTTAGTATCCGACTTTTGTGGTTGAGGTAACTGACAATGTGCTTTAGATTTTAAAAGCTTTTCCGATAATACTTGGCGCTTTTTTTCTGCTTCTGTCTTTTGATTGCCTGTCTGGGTGTTTTGTGGCAATTGTCTTGGTACGCCTGCTGTAACATGTATCGATGCAGGCGAAGGTGTAGAGGAACACGCCGCAATAGACAATGCCACCCCAGTTGTTACTAATGTTTTTATCGCAACACAAATTGCTGGATTCTTATTTTGCAGCGATGCAACCTCATCCAAACTACAATCAGATACATCGACCACGGTTTGCTCGCATTTATCACAAAACCGTCCATTTGCAGCTACTTGCATACTTTCCCATTTCATAGGGCAGATAAAAGAGAAATCACCTTGTGTAAATTTTGTTTTTTTCATTACAGTATCCAGTGGTTTTACAGTATATATTACAGTTGCTTACACAATTATGAGTATTTGAATAATATCACTATAACTGATGAAAGTTCATAAATTAAAAATCAAATAGGTATTATCCGCAAATAAGTAACTTTCTTTTATTTTCTTTATCAAAACTATGTAATCACACAAGGCTATATAGTATCCTCACAACTTTTAAATAGTCTTTTTAAGGATCTCAATAATGTCGATGTCTGACCGCGACGGACTGATCTGGTTCGATGGTGAAATGGTACCTTGGCGCGAAGCCAATGTGCATGTGTTAACCCATACTTTGCACTATGGCATGGGGGTATTTGAAGGTGTGCGTGCGTATAAAACCGATCAAGGTGCGGCTATTTTTCGCCTAAATCAACACTCCCGTCGTTTACTTGATTCTGCAAAAATAATGAATATGAATATTCCTTATTCATTAGAAGAATTAAATGAAGCGCAAAAGAAAGCAGTACGTGAAAATAATCTGGATTCTGCCTACATACGCCCGATGTGTTTTTATGGCTCGGAAGGCATGGGCTTACGTGCGGATAATTTAAAAACACACACTATCGTCGCTGCTTGGGAATGGGGTTCTTATCTCGGTAAAGAAAATATGGAGAATGGGCTTCGTATCAAAACCTCTTCATTTACCCGCCATCATGTCAATATCAGCATGTGTAAAGCCAAAGCCAACGGGCATTACATTAACTCGATGTTAGCATTACAAGAAGCGATGACCGATGGTTATGATGAAGCATTACTGCTTGATGTCGAAGGTTTTGTTGCAGAAGGCAGTGGTGAAAACATCTTCATTATTCGTGACGGTATTATTTACACACCGGACTTAACCTCGGCTCTCAATGGCATCACCCGCAATACGATTATGACGCTCGCAGAAGATTTAGGTTATAAACTGGTTGAAAAACGCATCACCCGTGATGAAGTTTATATTGCCGATGAAGCTTTCTTTAGTGGCACGGCCGCCGAAGTTACCCCCATTAGAGAATTGGATAATCGCCCGATTGGTTCGGGTACGCGTGGTCCTATCACAAAAGAGCTACAAACCTTATATTTTGATATTGTGCATGGTAGAGTGGATAAATATAAAGACTGGTTGACCTTGGTTTCTTAACCTTGGTTTGTACCC
>CAZMWD010000037.1:5297-11972 GCA_964569685.1 uncultured Cocleimonas sp.
AATACCAGTGCCTTGTGGTGTTCTCACCCCAAAGTGTTTTTAGGCATTGAAGATTCAAAAAATGGCACGGTGCGATGCCCGTATTGTGGCACGCTGTATAAACTAAAAGATTAATTATACTATTATGCAGGCTCAATTTTTCCACCCACGTTATTGGTTAACATGGCTGGGAGTCGCCATTTTACGTTTAACGGTACTCTTACCGTGGCGTTGGCAAATGGCATTGGGAACGGCAATGGGTAAATTACTTTACATTGCGCTTCCCTCTCGCCGTAAAATCAGTTGTATTAACCTTGAAATAGCTTTCCCAGAACTTAACACTGAGCAACGCGAACAACTTAACCGAGAACACTTTATTTCACTAGGGCAAGGTCTATTTGAATCTGCTTTTGGCTGGTGGGGTTCGGATAAACGCATCCAAACATTAACCCACATTGAAGGGCTAGAACATCTAAAAAATACATTAAAACAGGAGCGTGTGATCTTATTGGGTGCGCATTTTGCCAGCTTAGAAGTAGGCGGTAGAATATTAGCGCAACACACACCGCTACATGCTGTTTATCGTCCCCATCAAAATAAATTAATCGAATATTTAGTGGCAAAACAACGTACTAATCAATACGGTAAAGCCATCCCTAAAACCAAGATGCGCGAAATGATTAGAAGCATTAAAAATGGTTTTGCATCATGGTATGCCACCGATCAAAACTACCGTTCAAAAGGCAGTATTCTGGTGCCTTTTTTTGGGATAAATGCACCCACAAACCCCGGCACTTCCCGCCTTGCAAAAATAACAAAGGCACGCATTATTCCTGTTATTTGTGTGCGCTTATATAATAATGATTCTGATAAATACAAACATAAACACGGTTATTTAGTCCGCTTTCTTAGCCCTTTAGAAGACTTTCCCACAGATGATAATTCACATGATACGACTCGCTTGAATCAAATTATTGAAGAATTTATCAAAGAGTTTCCAGCACAATATTTATGGACACACAAACGATACAAGCATTACCAAGCCGATAATAAAGATTTTTATAACGATTATTCCCAACACACAATAGACAGTGCGTGTAACAAATGATTATTCAACGCTACCTTGTTCGAGAAATCATGACCTCTTTTTTCGCAACGCTATTTGTGTTGTTATTAATCATCGTCGGCAATACCTTTGTACGCCTGTTAGGCTCTGTTAGTTCGGGCGGTTTGCCAATTGATGCATTAGGTAAATTAGTTTTTCTTGGCTCTATCAATGGTGCCATCAAACTGGTTCCCGTGGCACTTTTAATTGGCATGATGCTCGCATTCGGTCGGCTCTATCGCGATCACGAAATGGCAGCACTACATGCATCAGGGGTTGGACCAAAACAATTCTACAAAGGCATTTTCTTGTTTGTTGCACCTTTATCATTAGTAATCGCCTTTCTGGTTTTATTTGTTATCCCAGGGCTTGAACAAACCAACGAAAATATTAAAAACGAAATTAAACAACGCCCCGAAGCATCCGGCATCCCCATCGGTGAGTTCATGCATTCAAAAGTAGGAAACCAACGCTTTACTATTTTTGTGGAAGATTTAGATAAAGAAAAAATGATTATGCAACGCTTCTTTATGCACACAGAAAAACAAACGGAAGGTAACGAAAAGAAACAAGCAAAACATACCGAAACCATTCTTTCTGCACAAAAAGCATTGCTCTATATTGACCCAAATACAGGCGAACGGGTGCTAAAAATTAATACCGGTAGTCGCTATGATCACGATAAAATAAGCGGTGAATTCACTATTTTTAAATTTGCCGAACACGGTATCCACGTCCCTGCTTTAAAAATAAAAAACAAGAAAAATTTAGAAGCCACCCCGACACTTAGCTTACTCAAAAACACTGATCACGAAAGTCAGGCAGAAATTCACTGGCGTATCGCGCTTATTTTTTCTGCGCCGATTATGGCATTACTTGCCTTTCCGCTCAGTTACACCACACCTCGCCAAGGACGTTTTGGAAAGCTCGCATTAGGCATCGTACTTTATGCCATTTATGCCAACCTCATTATTACCGGAAAATCCTTGATTGAAGACGGCAAAATACCTAACTGGGCGGGACTTTGGTGGGTGCATATTCCCTTTATTTTACTCGCACTTTGGCTGGTACACCGTCAATACGATGGTGTGAAAAAGTAATATGAGCATCCTCGACCGCTACCTTTGGAAAGCCACCCTCAGCGGGTTTATAATGGCATGGTTTGCATTAGTGACATTGATATTCTTCTTTTCTTTTATCGCCGAAACAGGAAAAACCAGCGCGCTTTATTCAACCTCTCAAGCGTTCGTTTACCTCATCTACACAATACCCGGATTGCTTTATGAACACTTCCCCACATCAATCTTAATTGGTGCGCTGCTTGGGCTGGGCAACCTTGCTGCTAATTCAGAATTTACCGCAATGCGCGCTGCGGGTGTTTCTATTCGACAAATTATTTTTTCAATTATAAAGCTAGGGTTTTTTCTCGCCTTATTAATTTTCATCGCAGGTGAATGGTTAGTACCCGCAACTGATTTACATGCACGTAACTTTAAGGCTCACCTTAAAAACAAAAATGTCACATTAGTTGGTGGTGCAGGGCTTTGGGTAAAAGAGAAAAACCGAATATTCCACATTGGCAAAGTGATCAAAAAAGATCAATTAGCTGATATTTCTATTTACAATTTCGAACAAAACTATGCAGGCTTAACGTCAATTAAAACAGTCAAGTCTGCAAATTTTGTAGACAACGGCTGGCAATTAGAAGATGTAAATACATCAATATTCGAAGCAACCCGTATCAATAAACAGCACCAAGATAAGGTATTGAACACCCAATTCATCGACCCTCAAATACTAGATGTCGCCACAGTAGCAGCCGAACAATTATCCATAAACGAACTTAAAAAATTTATTAAACACCAAAAAGACAACCAACTTAAAACCGATAAATACGAACTCATTTATTGGAAACGTTACTCCGTCCCCCTGTCTGCATTAGTCATGTTAGTTATTGCGATGCCCTTTCTATTTGGATCTAACCGTGGCGGTGGCGCAGGCGCACGCGTCTTTTTGGGTATTATTGTCGGCATTGCCTTTTTTCTTGCAAACCGTGCGGTTAACGAACTAGGTATTGTTTTTGGATTTTCACCGATGTTAAGCGCATTCATACCCTCATTGTTGTTTTTAGGCGTGGGGGTGTTTGCGCTTAATAGAATTAGGTAACATCTAGGAGCCTGTCCGAGAACTAAGAAACTACTGCAAACCCTATTGGAAATCCTTTGGGTTTAGCTCAACAAATCGTCGTTCACTTTTATGTAAAACGGATAGTTGCCGTAAACCCATCAATAATTGCGCTTGAATACGCTTTAGTTTAAACCCTATTTTATAACCCCAGTTTGCTGATTTTGGATGTTTCATTGTCGGTGACGCAATCATTGATTCTGTTTTAGTACCACAATCAAGATGATAATTTTTACATTGATCTAACTGGATGCTCGCGGCAGGTTCAACTTGAAATGCATTTAATTCATAACTGGAACTAATAAAAGCATCTGCCAAACCAATTTTTCCTTTATTATATTTATTGATTAGTTTTTTCGCCCCTGATGGCCAAAGCACATAAGACGCTACGCCCGTTCTATCTTGAAAAAGATCAAGAAGGTGTGAATGACAAGATAGTTTATGACCGGATTTACCGACAATCTTTTTTCTATTTCGTATTTCTAAAGTAATAAAATCACACGCTTTATTATCAAAATCAGGCATTTCAAAGTCCTTTAATAATGCGGGAACACAACGAGATAACAGAGCATCATCTTCTATAATCAAATAAGGTTGATCATTACCTTTAACTGTTTGCCAAGCTTTTAGATGGCTCATAAAGCAAGCCACTTCGGTCTTCCTCATCAATCGTTGCCATGTGTGCGAAAGTCTTTTATAAGTCGATTCTTCAAGTTCATCGAGTCCGACTGCACAAACAACATCATATTCTAAACCCATACGCCCTAATTGTTGTTTCTGAAAGTCCAATCGGGTCGTACTTTCTGGCAAATTTATAATAAGAACGCGCACTAGAACACTACAACATTGAGGCAGAAAAACGACTGAGACTGGCAATAGTAACTAAGCAATAGACTAATCCCACCACGCTGTTTTTTTACGGGTATGTCGATCTTTAAAACGTTTATACACCGTTTCGTGATTCTGCAAACGCTCAAAAACTGCTAATAACATCTTACCTAATGGGTGTAACTTAGCGACTTCTTCTAATCGCCAACGCATATTTCTCAAGGTATCATCTGTGCCCACCGCAAAACCCGACATACCATCTGGCAGAGCCACGCGCTTGTTTTGTAACGATTCAAGTCTTGCCCCATTATCCGTATTTCTTTCAGCACACTGAAGATAGCGTTCAGTCTCATTCATTTTAATGGTGTTGACCAATGTAATCACATTCATCGCCATTGAGCGCGCTAAAGGATCAGCCGAATGATCGACAAAAGTATCTGCAGCAGACACTATCCAACGCATATTCAAATGCCTTAATAAATAATCTTGTTGTGAATCCCACAGTTGCTGAAAGAGTGTGAAATTTTCTTTTACTTTAAACTCGCGACGTATAAATACGATCAACTGCGCATGATAATAAAGTAGCTCAGGCTGCCCAATAAATTCATTTCGAAGGTCGCTTATATGAGTTTGAATATCTTTATTTGAACCATGGGTATATTCAATTTCATCCCCCACAATTTTTTTTGATTTAAGCGCAGAAAAATCCACATTAGGCATCGTCTGAAAGGTTTTTGACGCACCCTTTCTTTTACGGTGTTGATTAAACGACAGTAAACGTTCTAATTTTGTTTTTTTACGAACAGACATAAGCTCTTTTAAAAGGTCAGATACAAGGTACTCGACCCACTAGGAGGCTGTCCGAGAATAGCAAGCGTAGCGAAAATTTGGCTGATTAGTGCCTATTTTTAGTTCAAAAGAGGAGAATGGTTATTCCCTTTGACGAATTTGAACTGAAAATAGGTGCAATCAGACAGATTTGCAGTAGCTTGTTCTATTCTCGGACAGGCTCCTAGTTACATCAACTCCTGCTAATTTAATGTTTGTTCTAACTCGTTTGCGTACCGACAAGAACTGTTGTTTTATTAACGGTTATTTTAGCATCTTAGATTTGTTATCGCATCTACAACAGCTACTTTGTTTTTAACGATTGTCACAGCAGGCGTTGTACCTGCTAAATTTAGCAAGGGAGAGAAATTAAGTCGTTGCCCTGCCACTACAATTGAATAGAAAGCTGTATTTCATGATGAGTTTATTATCAACATCATCATGTGATTATGCATTAACTTACTGGCATTATGGTCAGAATAACTGAAGTCAGTGTAACGTTTATTCCGGTATAGTTGGCTCGTTTATGAAAATTCGCATGTTGAATTACGGTTCAACCTGTTCGATAATCAAAGTACCAATGGTTTCCGATGTATCAAAATGAACGCCCATAGAGAAGTCTGAGTCTGCGCGGTCGCTATTTAATAACGTTATTGGTAAGTTTTGAGCGCTACTGTCTGAATCACCAGACGTGAACGTTCTACCAATATCGGTACCTGCATCATACGCTTTTAATTTGATTTCTTGCCGATCAATCCATTCACCATTACTGCCCATCAATGAAACGCTGTGAATACCAACAAACCAGTCTGGGCTAGGGGCTATCATGCTGACTAATGTCAGTAGAGGATAGGTGGCATTTGTATCAAACTCGACTGTGATTTGATCTACCCCGCTAGTACCCCCGCCATTAATGACTCCCTGACTATATCCTGAATCCTTGGCAACGTTAATCTCATTAGAAAAAACAGTGGTAGACCCCGTTTCTGCCATAGATTTTATGCCAGCTGTTGCAGGTTGTCCATTTGATTCCCAAAACACAACCTGCTCATTATGCACAGTACCCACCAAAGGCGAGAAATGCGCACTACTTGGGTGTTGGGTAGAAAATTTTGTGGCTGACCAATGGGTAGTAAAAGTAACTTTAAAGTTGGCAGTATTCGATGTATCTGAGGGTTGTTCATTACTATCGTCATTACTGCTATTTCCACCACCACAGCTAGTGACTGAAATTAAAATAAGACTAAAGAAAAAGAGAGACAAGGGTTTCATTATTTTCACCTACGATTAAGGTTAAAAAAATTGTGAGCAGAGATATATACGGTAACTGGCTAAGTTTCAGATGCACTAAAATACTCTGATTTCTAAAATGATAAATTAATGACCTCCCTTTTTGTTTTTATGGATTCCTTTCGCTTGTGCCCATACGGTAAAAACAAATAACGAAGAAATTGGGAACTTGGCTAAGCCGCGTTAGCTAATAAGAGGGGTACATCATCTTCGTTGTTGCGCTTCTTGTAAGTTGTTGCACCATGCCACTGGCGTCCATTTCCTGCGAAGCGCGCCTAGAATTTGATGCCTTGTAAGTCAGCATATTTTATAGGACTTAATCAGAGGTTCCTTTAGTACCCTAATATTTCAGCTTGCTACTCTAACGCTAGCATAGATATACTCTCAGTTTTAACTAACGATAAGCAATCATCATGTTCAAAACAAACGAATACTTCGACGGCAAGGTTAAATCCATCGCA
>CAZMWD010000038.1:0-11869 GCA_964569685.1 uncultured Cocleimonas sp.
GTTGGGCTTCGTTCCTCAGCACCAAGCTACAGTATTTCCTTTTACAACAACTCCTATCTAAGGAAGGTGGGTAAGGAGCGTTATTCGTTGTTAATTTTAAGACCTGAAAAGTCTCGAATACTGTATCTCATGTTGTGAACTTAATATTGCCATCATTGGCAAGGAGGCTCCAATTTGATCATCCTCAACGGCAAAACCATGTTCAATAATCTCTGGAATGATGGGCAATATTTTCGATAATGCACGTTGCCCATCAGTCTGCCCTAAAGGCACTAATTTAATGGCGGCAGCAATCTGATTATCTAGCCATGACCAGATAAAACCATTGGCTGCTTGCTTTATTTCTATATTCCATTCAGAAGCGGCGAGGGTAAACAGGGTTATAAAGCAAAGTTGCTTTTCTTTTCTCAATGCCTTTGCTTGTTTAATACCTAAATCATCTAATAGTCGTGCTAATGCTAAACCTAGTTGATGGTCTTCAGCTCTTAGTTCGCTTGTTTCTCGTTGGGCAAATAAAGTGTGATTCCATTCCAAAATACCTTGTTTGTCACCCTTTTTCCAGCAATTGTAGAGACGAGAAAACAAGGGTAAATCCACCGTTTTTAAACTCAGTGTTAGTGAATCTTTTAACCAAGTTTCGAGTGTTTCTCGGTCGCTGATATAGCCATTTTCAATGGCTGACTCTAAACCTTGCGAGTAGGCAAACGCACCCACGGGCAGCGTTGGGCTACTTAATTGCATGAGTTTTAGCAAGCTTAGGTTGTTTGTAGAATCTGTCATTTAATGATGTTGATTATGGTCATGTGAATCGTGATGTCCGCCGTTAGAGTAAGCCCCAGATTCTGGCTCAAACGGTGCTTGCTCTATTTGTACTTCTAAACCTAAACCACGCACCATATCATCCAGTACATGATCGTGTTGATAGCGCAATACACCCACATCAATTTGTAGCGGAATATGGCGATTGCCTAAATGATAACAAGCGCGGGCTAGTTGCAAAAGGTCATCGCAATACACACTAGAAACCGTTTCATCGGCTGCTTTTATTTCAACCACTAGCTTTCCATCATTACTAAGAATCAAGTCACCATCTTGAAAGCTGGTGCCTTTTTTAAAAAACAATCCCGCTTCGCGACCATCATCTAGTGTCACTTTTAGGCGGCTTTTTTCGCGTAGGTCTCGGATTAATGTAACCGTTGTATCAGCCACGCAGTTCTCAACTTTTTTATCAAACTTAATCAAAACAAAAAATATCGCTGAGCTAAAGGTAATACTTCCGCAGGCTCACACGTCAATAATTCGCCATCGGCACGCACTTCATAAGTCTGCGAATCCACCTCAATATCTGGCATATAGTCATTATGAATCATGTCGGTTTTCTTTACGGAACGACACGCTTTAACGGCGCTGACTAAGCTCTTTAAATCAAGCTGATCAGTGATACCTGCATCCATACTCGCCTGAGATAAAAACGTCATTCGCGTTGCTAAACGAGCACCGCCAAACGCACCAAACATAGGGCGATAATGCACAGGCTGTGGGGTAGGGATGGATGCATTTGGGTCGCCCATCGGTGCGGTAGCAATCATACCGCCCTTAATTACTAAGCTTGGTTTTGTGGCAAAGAAAGCGGGCTTCCATAAAACAATATCTGCCAATTTACCAACTTCAATCGAGCCAACCTCGTGCGCGATGCCATGTGCTAAGGCTGGGTTAATGGTGTATTTGGCTATATAGCGTTTGATGCGGTTATTATCGTTGGTTTTGGGATCACCCGCTAAACTGCCACGTTGTACTTTCATTTTATGTGCGGTTTGCCATGTGCGTGTGATCACTTCTCCGACGCGCCCCATCGCTTGTGAATCAGAAGCAATCATCGAGAATGCACCCAAATCATGCAAAATATCTTCTGCGGCAATCGTTTCACGACGAATGCGTGATTCAGCAAATGCTACATCTTCAGCAATACTTGGGTCAAGATGATGGCATACCATCAACATATCCAAATGTTCATCCACTGTATTAATCGTGTAGGGACGTGTCGGGTTTGTCGAAGATGGCAATACATTTAATTCACCACAGGCTTTTATAATATCGGGGGCATGTCCGCCACCCGCGCCTTCTGTATGAAAAGTATGAATGGTGCGATTTTTAAATGCCGCCAGTGTATCTTCTAGAAACCCAGATTCATTTAGCGTATCGGTATGAATTGCTACCTGAATATCGTAACGTTCGGCAACGCTCAAACAGTTGTCGATAGAGGCGGGTGTGGTTCCCCAATCTTCGTGCAGCTTCAAACCCATCACACCAGCTTCAACTTGCTCGTCTAATGCTTCTGGCAGACTGGCATTTCCTTTACCCATAAAGCCTAAATTCATGGGAAATTCTTCTGCGGCTTGCAACATGCGGTGGATATTCCACGGTCCAGGTGTACAAGTCGTCGCATTAGTTCCTGTCGCTGGGCCTGTGCCACCACCAAGCATGGTGGTCACACCAGAGGTGAGTGCTTCTTCAATTTGTTGCGGGCAAATAAAGTGGATGTGCGCGTCAATACCACCAGCGGTGATGATATGTCCTTCACCCGCAATCGCTTCTGTTCCAGGGCCGACGATAATATCAACATTGGGTTGAATATCGGGATTACCTGCTTTGCCGATGCCTGCAATACGCCCATTTTTGATGCCAATATCGGCTTTAATGATTCCCCAATGATCAACAATAAGTGCATTGGTGATGACAGTATCGACCACTTCGGCAGACACGCGCTGGCTTTGCCCCATGCCATCGCGGATCACTTTTCCGCCGCCAAATTTAATTTCGTCTCCGTAGGTGGTGAGGTCTTTTTCAACTTCTAGCCACAGTTCTGTATCGCCTAAACGTAAGCGATCACCGACAGTTGGCCCGTACATTTCTGCATAGGCTTGTCTGCTTATTTTAGCCACTATATTTCTCCCATGATTTCACCATTAAAGCCATAAACTTTCCGGTCTCCGACAAAATTAACGAGGGTTACCGTGCGCGTTTGTCCTGGTTCAAAACGCACTGCCGTACCTGCCGCTATATCGAGCCGAAAGCCTTTCGTTTTTTTACGATCAAATGTTAAGGCGTGGTTAGTTTCAAAAAAGTGATAATGCGAGCCAACTTGAATCGGACGGTCGCCTGTATTCGCAACCGCTACATTGACCGATTTTCTGCCTTGGTTGAGTTCAATTTCGCCATTGTTACCTGCGGCAACAATCATTTCTCCGGGAATCATATAAGGCTCCTTCATTTTAAACGATGGGGTTGTGAACAGTGACAAGCTTGGTGCCATCAGGAAATGTCGCCTCAACTTGTACATCATGAATCATCTCAGGAATGCCTTCCATCACGTCATCACGCGTTAATAGTGTTTGCCCATATCCCATTAATTCAGCGACTGTTCTGCCATCGCGCGCACCTTCCATAATTGCGGCACTTATGAAGGCGATGGATTCAGGGTGGTTGAGTTTCACGCCGCGATCTTTGCGTCGTTCAGCCAAAAGAGCCGCGGTGAAAATAAGTAATTTATCTTTTTCTCTGGGGGTTAAATCCATATCTTCTCTCTATTTTTATAAGTGGCTTTCATCCCTATGTTGACCAAATACGTGGTAAGCACACAGGACGCTTAATAATATCAGGGCGCAAAGCTGACCAAACACTTTTGAGTGTAGTAGAAACTTGCTCTGCATGTTGTCCAAGACAACGTACGATTAATAAATCATCCAATAAGGTTAAACCGATTACCTGCTGTGGGCTTTGTTGTTGCAGTTGTTGTAAAGGTTGTAAAGGTTGTAAAGGCTGTGAAAGCTGTAAAGGTTGTGCTATTACTTTCCGTGCTTGCTCCAATAATTCAGGTGTAACATGGGTAGAAATAAACGTACCAAAACAAGGGTAGCCATCTAAGCTGGCGGGGCTTTGCAAGGCATGTTCATTTTCTATCAATAAGCGATCTAATAATAGCGGTACACCGTTTCGATACACTTCCAAGTGTGTCATCACCTTGCCGCGTTTAAATAATTCATTCGATGCGGGTCTGCCATAGCAGTTGATTTCCCAGCCCATAAAATGCGCTGATTTTTCTAGATATACCCGTGTGGATAAATGTGTGTGGGTCTCATCGAAGAATATATTCTCTTGTGGAAACCACTCTAATGCACATCCGTCGGCAACCTTAAGCGTTTGGATTTGATGTGCTAGTTTACCCCCTTTTTTTAAATCTGTACTACGGTAAAACTTAGTTGCGCCGGGTGTCGTGATTAATGCTGAAGCTTGATTTTTTAGATCCACATTAATATGTAGTTCATCACCACCCACAACACCACCGGGCGGATGTAAAATATACAGATGGCAAACATCGCCTTCTGGATAAAAAGGGCGCTGTACGGTGAGTGGACCAGATTGTGATCGACGTGCTAAAACGGTTTTGTCAGAGTTGCTTTTCTCAAAGCAAAGATTGAGCTCTGCTTTCCAACCTAGTTTAATATCAGGGTGCGACACGTTTTATTTTTTAACTCTGATTTTTATCGCTTTAGGTAATTTTCGGATCAAGTAAAAGCCAGCACCCAGTATGATTAAATAAATACTAATGCCCATTAATAAGTGAATAACATTGTGCGAGATTGAGTTGTGCTCCATGCCTGAATGTGCCGATGCAGTTGTCATAACAGCGGTTGTCATAAAAAGAAAAGCGGTTAATCCTGTGAATTTTTTAATCATTTCTATCTCTTTAAATTTAAACGGTTAAGAATTTTTGAACCAGATCATCGCTGAGTTCGCTCATTTCACCTGTGGCAACATTTTTTCCCCGTTCCATGATACAAAAATAATCACCGACACGTCGCGCAAAGGGTAGCTTTTGCTCAACCAATAAAATCGTAATACCCATTTCCTGACTTAGCTGGGTAATAATATCACCAATTTGTTTCACAATATTTGGTTGAATGCCTTCGGTAGGTTCATCAAGAATGAGTATTTTAGGATCAATTACTAAGGCGCGACCAATTGCTAGTTGTTGTTGTTGTCCACCTGATAAATCGCCACCACGACGACCCATCATTTCTTTTAACACAGGAAATAACTCAAAGATAAACTCAGGGACTTTTTTTGCTTTGTCTTTGCGCGCGAACAAGCCTAATTCTAGGTTTTGACCAACCGTTAATTGTGGAAAAATTTGCCGACCTTGTGGCACATAACCAATGCCAAAGCCTGCACGTTTCTCTGCTATTTCATTTTGAATCTCTTGTCCGTTAAACGTAATACTACCATCTCTTATTGCCTGTAGCCCCATAATACATTGCAATAAGGTGGTTTTGCCGACACCGTTGCGCCCCATTAGGGTGGTACATTTACCTTCAATAACGGATAAATCTAAATCCCAGAGGGTATGGCTCTCACCATAAAATTGGTTAAGACTGCGGACTTCTAATATCGAGTTATTCTCCAAGATACACCTCGATCACCTTCTGGTTATTTTGTATTTCGTCCATTGTGCCTTCTGCTAAAATACTGCCTTGGTGTAATACACTCACCTTGTTGGCGATGGAGCGCACAAAGTCCATATCATGTTCCACTACAACGACAGAATGCTCGCCTGCTAAAGACGTAAGAAGCTCACCTGTTTTATCCATTTCTTGATGCGTCATACCTGCGACAGGTTCGTCAACTAATAACAATTTAGGATTTTGCATTAATAGCATGCCGATCTCGAGCCATTGTTTTTGACCGTGTGATAAAGCACCTGCACTTTTTTTGGCTTCACTACTTAGCCCAATCGTTTCCATCACCGTGGTAATTTGATCATGTTGTTCGGAGGAAATTTTTGCGGTAAAAGTAGCCCAAACACTTTTATTGCCTGCCATTGCCATTTCAAGATTTTCAAAAATATTGTGATGTTCAAAGACGGTTGGCTTCTGGAATTTTCGACCTACGCCTGCCTGCGCAATTTCGGGTTCAGTCATCTTTAATAAGTTGATATTTTGCCCAAACCAAACGGAGCCTTTATCAGGTTTTGTCTTGCCGGTAATAATGTCCATCATGGTGGTTTTACCTGCGCCATTAGGGCCAATCATGCAGCGAAGTTCACCCACATCAATATAAAAATTGAGTTCATTGATTGCTTTAAAGCCATCAAACGATACGCTAACATCTTCGACATAGAGTATTTGTCCGTGGCTGGTATCGACTTCGCTGTAATCTTGCTTATTAACAATATCAAAGACTTGGTCGCGGCGCATTGTTTGACGAAATTTTTCTAGTGCATTCATGCTTTCGCCTTCTTTCTTTTTAATAAGCCAACAATTCCATTCGGAAGATAAAGCGTGACTAATACAAATAAAGCACCAAGTGCAAACAACCATACTTCGGGGAATGCACCGGTTAAATATGTTTTTGAATAATTGACCAAAAATGCACCCAGTACCGCTCCATATAATGTAGTTCTACCGCCGATTGCAACCCATATTACCAACTCAATTGAGCGCAACGGTGAAAATTCTCCGGGGTTGATAATGCCTACTTGAGGTACATATAAAGCGCCTGCAACACCTGCAATCACTGCTGAAAAAGTAAAAATAGCGAGCTTGAAGCGGTCAACACGATAGCCAAGAAAACGGACACGATCTTCTGAATCCCTTATCGCTACGGCGACGCGACCAAGGCGTGAGGTGACGATGGCACGGCAAGACAAATAACCCAGTGCCAGAGCAATAGCGGAAATAATAAACAAAGCAACTCTTGTACTGTCGGCTTGTAAACTAAAGCCTAATATATCTTTAAAGTCGGTCAAACCGTTATTACCACCAAATCCCATTTCATTACGAAAGAAAGCCAGTAATAAAGCATAGGTGAGTGCTTGGGTCATAATGGAAAGGTAAACACCTGTGACACGAGAACGAAATGCCAATGCACCAAAAACAAATGCCAGTAAGCCTGGTACAAGTGCCACCATAATCATGGCAAACCAAAAGTTATCGAAACCGTACCAAAACCAAGGAATTTCTTTCCAGTTTAAAAATACCATAAAATCAGGTAGGTCAGGATTACCGTACACGCCTCGATCGCCAATTTGCAACATTAAGTACATACCCATGGCGTAGCCACCTAGTGCGAAAAAAGCACCATGACCAAGGCTTAAAATGCCTAAATAACCCCAGACTAAATCTACAGAAACTGCTAATAAAGCAAAGGCAAGATATTTGCCCAGTAACGTTACTGTATAGGTAGAAACATGAAAGGGGCTACTCTCTGGCATTGCCAAATTTAATATGGGAATAATAACCGCGAGAATCGTTAGTAATGTTAGAAATATTTGCCCGCCACGATCGTCTTGTAATAGCTTCAACATAGTTTATGACTCCGCCGCCCGACCTTTTTGTGGGAATAACCCACGAGGTCGTTTTTGAATGAATAAAATAATAAAGACGAGTACCATTATTTTTGCTAACACCGCACCTACCCATGGCTCCATAAACTTATTGGCAATACCAAGGCTAAAGCCACTGATTAGCGTACCCCATAAGTTTCCTACACCACCAAATACAACCACCATAAAGGAGTCAATAATATAGGTTTGTCCAAGATTGGGGCCGACATTGGTTAGTTGTGAAAGGGCGACACCCGCAATGCCCGCAATGCCAGAACCCAAGCCAAAAGTAAGCATGTCCACACGGCTTGCGCGGATTCCCATGGCTCTTGCCATCGAACGGTTTTGCGAAACCGCCTGCACACTTAAGCCTAAGGAGGTCTTTTTGATAATGAGGAAAAGTAGCGCAAAAACAGCCAAACAAAACAAAATAATATAAAGTCGATTATAGGTGAGTGATAGTGCGGGATTAATCTCCAGCGAGCCTGACATCCAAGCGGGTGTTTCCACTGCGCGATTTAAGGGAGAAAAAATACTTCTAACCGCTTGTTGTAATATTAAACTGATACCAAAAGTTGCCAGCAAGGTTTCCAGTGGTCGATCGTATAAATGCCGAATAACCAAGCGCTCAATCAATATCCCGACGAGCCCAGAAACAATGAAGGCAGCAGGTACTGCTACTAGTAACGATAAGCCAATATGATTCGGCATTAGCTGCTGAATAACATAAGTGGTATACGCACCCAGCATAATCAACTCACCGTGCGCCATATTAATAACGCCCATAACACCAAAAGTAATCGCAAGCCCAATAGCTGCGAGTACAAGTACAGAACCAAGGCTTAAGCCAAAGAAGGCAGTATTAACGTTGTTATAAAAGCTCAGCTTTTCATCAATGTTTTTTAATGCCGCTTGTGCAGCAGAAGCTATGTCTGTATCGGCATGGTCTTTTAATAATACCAGTTTGTTTTTTGTTTCTGGGTGGAGGTCGTTAAAGAGTGATTTTATTGCATCTAGTTGAACGTTCTTGTCATCAGAATCTAAATGATTAATGTTAATAAGTATTTCAATTTCACTGCGTACTCTTTTATCCTTTTCGGTTTTTAAGTGCGCTTGTAAGCCAATAATACCTGCGTCATTGGTCTTTCCAAACATTTGTTTTACTGCTGCTAAACGTACTTTTTTATCGGGATTAGATAGATTTAATGTAGCGATGGATGAGCGTAATATTCCGCGCAGTTTATTATTAACTTTAATTTTTTTAAGCGTAGATTTACTCGCACTGCCTAAATCTTTTTGATCAAGTACGCTAGTTAATGCAAACCCGTCATCATTTTTAATTCCGATAACGACGGTTTTATCTTCTTTAGTATAAAAGAGGCGTGCTTTTAGCATCGCCTCTAAAATAGAGTGAACACGTTCATCTTTTGTGATTACAAGCTGATCTATTGCTTGTTCTTTTTCTTTATAACTTTTGGACTGTAATAGCTCTAAAGCTTGAATGAACGGTTCTGAATTTGTAGTTTCTGCAAAGCTAATATTTGAGAATAGTAAACTAAGAGAAAGTAGTAAGAGTGGGATTATTCTATTTTTCTGGGTGAAAAATGGCATAGGGCATCACTAATAATTGCAAGGGATATTGGTGGTGATAAAAAATATCAGGATGCTGGAACACCAGCATCCTGATAAATGCAGAACAATTATTTAGCAGCTGCCAAACATTTCTTCTTTACGGTATTGAAATTGCCACATCTGATAGGCGCAGTCCAATCAGAGATTAAATCTTTACTCCCTTCAAGGTGGTCAGACCATGCATCACCAGGTATTTCTTTTTCAGTTTTCCAAACAACGTCAAACTGCCCATCTTCTTGAATTTCACCAATTAAAACAGGTTTTGTTATGTGATGGTTCTTTAGCATCTTAGCCGTTCCACCTGTCATGTTTGGTACTTCAATACCAACCATAGCATCGATAACTTTATCAATATCAGTCGTGCCTGCTTTCTCAACTGCTTTGACCCACATATTAAAACCAATAACGTGTGCTTCCATTGGGTCATTCGTTACACGTTTTTTGTCTTTAATAAATGTCTGCCATGTTTTAATGAACTCAGCATTTTCTTTGCCTTCAACGCTCATGAAGTAATTCCATGCTGCAAGATGACCTACTAGAGGCTTAGTATCTAAGCCAGAAAGTTCTTCTTCACCAACAGAGAAAGCAACAACAGGAATATCCTCAGATGAGATGCCTTGGTTTCCTAACTCTTTGTAGAAAGGCACGTTTGCATCACCATTAATCGTTGAAACAACGGCTGTTTTCTTACCTGTAGAACCAAACTTTTTGATATCAGCAACGATCGACTGCCAATCAGAATGTCCAAAAGGTGTGTAGTTGATCATGATATCTTTTTCGTCAACACCTTTTGAGATCAAGTAAGCTTTTAAGATTTTGTTGGTTGTACGTGGGTAAACGTAGTCCGTACCCGCAAGCACCCAACGCTTAACACCAATTTCATTCATTAAGTAATTAACGGCTGGAATGGCTTGTTGGTTTGGAGCTGCGCCTGTGTAGAAAATATTTCTAGATGACTCCTCGCCTTCGTATTGAACGGGATAGAATAATAAGCCGTTAAGCTCCTCTAGTACGGGTAATACTGACTTACGAGATACTGATGTCCAACAACCAAAAATAGCATCTACTTTTTCTTTAGAGATAAGTTCACGTGCTTTTTCGGCAAATAATGGCCAATCAGAAGCGGGGTCAACCACAACGGCTTCAAGCTTCTTGCCAAGTAATCCGCCTTTTTTATTTTGTTGCTCAATAAGCATCAGCATGGTGTCTTTTAGTGTGGTTTCACTGATTGCCATTGTGCCAGAGAGTGAATGTAGGACACCTACTTTGATTGTTTCTTTTTTATCGTCTTTTGCAAAAGCTTGAGTCGTTAACAATACGGTACTGAGTATTAAAGTAGTAGCCGCAAGTATTTTTTTGAAATTGATATTCATTAAATATCCTCCATGAATTTTTAGGGGTTTAGCGGAAGATATGATGCAGGAATTGTGCCAAAAATATATTTGTTACTGAAAATAAAAAAACCGTAGAACAGCCTGCAGTGTAAATAGGCGCGTTCTACGGTTTTATGTATGGCGATTAATTAATTTTAGGGATTAACTAATCGACCCAATAGTTGTAAATATTACTGCTTATTTAATATCAACAGTATAGCTAACAAGGAACTGTGCGTCGCTATCAACTTTGAGTGCTTTGCCTGCATCAGAGTCATCATCTGCTAAGAACTGGCTTACTGCAAAGCTAACGTTATCATTGTAGTTGTAACCAATTTGTAGGTGAGCAGGGTTGCCATCTGTTTCTGCAAAATCATGTACGCCTACAGTTGCGTTAATCTTACCAAGATCGTAACCTAACGTTACATAGCGGTAATCGTTGTCATCATCGCCTTGGATTGCTTCGTATAAAGTACCTGTAAAAGAACCGATGCCTGCAGAAAGTACAAGATCAGTCAACTCACCTGGATCAACATTAGTGCTTGGGTAGTTGTAAGACCAGATGCTGGCATCTAGGTTTATGCCACCCATTGTTCCGCCCCAGCCTGCGTATAGGTCATATTCACTACCTGCTTTAGAATCTCCAGAAGAACCCCAGATACCCGTGTACATGCCATTTGCAGCAGTGTATTTTAAATCACCTGATACAGCTGCATCACCGTTACCAAGATCAAGACCGCGCCATAAGTATTTGTTAGCAATACCAACAGATGCAGAAACGTCTGCGTATGCTGCAGGTGCGATAGTTAAAGATAAAACTGCTATTCCAATTGAACCAGCAAGTAATTTTGTAGAAAACTTCATGAGATACCTCAAAGATTAAATTAATATAAAAATGGTTGTATATACGTGTGTAGTAAAAAGGGGACACGTCTATGTTTAAGTAAGCAAAAAATATGCCAACTAATTAAGCACTATTAACAAAGATATAATTAGGTTTGTTTACGCATATTGTTTGACATAAGCATATCATACTATGCTTATGTTGCGAATATACCACACGCGTTGCATGCTTGTTAGGGTGTCTGAGTAATTGAGCAGGAACTAATATTTTCTTCGATAACTGAGGTGGATACTTCCGGAGTCGTAATTGTTTAGCGCGCACCATGATAAGGCGTTAAAAGGAGTTTCCGCGCTAAAAAAGGTCAATGAAAATTTGTATCGGTATGTAAGTACCGCTTAGCTTCTCATCTTTACGACTGTACCGTTTGGGCATTTATAGGTGTTTTCTTACTGATGTTACCGTTATATTTCATTCACTGCTTGTCGCTACAACGATGAGCGAACACTCCAAAGCAATACAAAACTAGTTTGCACAAGTTTTTGCAAACGCTTAAAAGTTTAGGGACTTACCGGACGAGAATCAGCGGATGATTCAAATCTTAACGGGAAATTTAGCGACCGGGAGCCACGGATGGCTCAT
>CAZMWD010000039.1:0-11834 GCA_964569685.1 uncultured Cocleimonas sp.
TATAATCTATGTGAAATCACCTATTTCCGATAATACCGTCGTCGCATAAGTCCCCACCGGAAGTGAAAAATTCAAAAAAACCACTTTCTGCTGTTCTACATCAGAGCTTTCTATAGTGTAACCCATATCCGAAACGCTTAAACGTAATGCCCTGCGTTCTTGCTTTAAACCGTGTTTTTCCAAACCTTCACAAAGGCACGAAAAACGGTTTGCAATAGAAACTTCTAATTCAGCAATACTCTCTTGTGAAAGCAAATCACCCTTGCCCCATAAAACACCGGTCGGATGAAGTTCCTGTTGATCAACTCGTTTTATAATTTCATTATTGACGTTATCAGTAAAAATTGATTTTGTGCCTTCCAACATAAATACATCACCCTGAATTGCCTGATTCCACGTTGCCTCTTTTACACGTGCCGATAACAGATGGTTAAAAATCCACGAACGCGCAGCCGATAAATAAATACTGCGTTTCTGGCGATTTTTAACTTTAAATTCACCTTTAAACCATTGTTCTGCGGATAACACATTGTAGCCAACTTCTTGATCAGCACTCACCCGCCCAAAACGTTGTTCGCCAAAATAATTTGGCACACCCTGCTTTACAATACGCTCTACCGATGTTTTCAGTTCTTCCTCATCACCCACAAAGTTTCTAATGGTTAATTTAAAATTATTGCCTTTTAAAGTACCGCGTTTTAGTTTTCGATCATGCCTATTTTCATCCAGTATTTCGACTGAATCAGGTAAGCCTGCCTGCCAATCAGGCGCATCACGCCCCGGCATCCACACGCTAAACCATTGAGTGGTGACTGCATGACGATCTTTCATTCCTGCATAGCTGACATCACGGCGCGTAACCCCCGCTATTTTTGCTAATTGCCCCGCAACCCAATCGGTATTTTCACCTGTTTTTTTAATATGAAGAAAAACGTGTTCACCCTGACCCGATGGCTCAAACACAGGAATTTCATCCACTTGAAAATCTGCTGGGGAGGTACGGATAACACCACTTAAGCGACTATTTGGATTTACTTTTAAGAATAAAGACATCAAGGAATAATATCATGTGATCTATAAGCATGTGGTCTATAAGAAGTATTAAGCAGTGATTAAGGACTAGTAAACTATAATTAATTTTACACCTATTTACCCTTAGTTCGGTCAAACGCCTCAAAAACAATGATTATTCGAGTTTTACTTCTATTTATTATTAGCGCATTAACAGGCATAACGCATGCTGCGCCTAATACGGTTTATCACCTCGACGAGCTAGGAGATGGCTCTTATATCTATACCTTAAATGAAATTATTGCCAACAAAAATGGCTCTGCCATGCAGACACCCAGCACAGGAAATAGCTCTGGCAAGATTTGTAGTGCACTCGATTTTACCGCTGATTCAACGGCTGATTATGCTATTTTGGATGCTAGCACATTAGATGGCGCAAATGACTTTACCATCTCTATTTGGCATAAAGGTACTTCTACACTAGGTAGGTCGTTACTATCAGGGGCACGATCAGGTGAAGATAATGCCCTTCTCATGTGGTTTTCCAACGGAACTTCTTTTCAAGGCTACCTCGAAGGTGGAAATTCTTCCACCATTAACTTCCCCAGTATTGCAGATAATCAATGGCATCACCTTGTTTGGCGGCGTATCGCTAGCCAAACGTGCTTTTTTACCGATGGTGTTCAACGAGGCTGTCATGCAACCACCAATGCCAGCTTAAATATAGAATCGCTTATTTTAGCGCAAGAACAAGATAATGTTGGCGGTGGTTTTGCACTAGATCAAGACTGGGAAGGGCAACTCGATGAACTGCTTATTTATAGAAATGCTTTAAGCAATGCTGATATTTTAAGTTTATACAACAATCAAAATACGGGTAAAGACTGGAATGGAACGGTACATGCCTGCCAAACCTTGCCACCTAACCCACCATCGGTAGATTACAGTTATTCAGACTGGCGTTTTGATGGAGACAGTTGGAACGGAACGGCTAATGAAGTGATCGATTCACACGGTGGCTTTCATGGTCAAGCCTACAATGCGACGACTGTACCGGGTAAAATATGTAATGCTATTGATTTACGTGCCAGTACCTCAAGTGACCGAGCCGTACTAGGTGCAGGTGCTTTAGATGGCGTCAGTGATTTTACTATTTCTATTTGGCATAAGGGTACTTCAAATAATGGGAAATCCTTATTATCTGGTGCTTGGTCGGGGCAAAAAAATGAATTGATTTTTTGGTATACCAATACACCTAACCCCAACTTTCATCTAAAAACGGGAGGCGGGACTGGCTCTATTTCACCCAGTGCAAACATTACCAATAACCAGTGGCATCATCTTGTATGGCGCAGACAAGGTAATCAAAGTTGTTATTATGTTGATGGTCAACTACAAGGATGTAAAAGTAGTCCAACAGGGTCGTTAACTATTGAAGGACTCGTATTAGGTCAGGAACAAGATACTGTACTCGGTGGTTTCAGTGCAGGACAAGACTGGGAAGGTATTCTTGATGAGCTGATCATTTTTAAACGATCATTAAGTGGTACTGACATTACCAGTATTTACAATAACCAAAACAATGGAAAAAACTGGGATGGTAGTAATCGCACTTGTCCAAATATGCCTATTATGAAACTCACAAAAACGTCTGCGGTTATATCTGACCCGGTGAATTTAACAAATAACCCCAAGCGTATACCTGGCGCTATTGTACGTTATACAATCAATGCAGAAAATACCCATAGTACATCAGCAGAAGATGTCATTATTCGTGATGATTTAACAGCACAAATAGGAGCTGGAAATATAATGTGGTTTGGTAATATAAATGCGACTTCACCCAATATTAATGGTGGTGTAACCACTGCATTAACAGACGTAAGCGGTGATGATCAGGGTGAGTTTGTAAGTAATAAACTAGCAGTACAATGTGGCAATATCAGCGACACAGCACCGTGTATTGTGACTTATGAAATTGAAATCACTCAGTAAAAAACTTACCCAACACACCATGCAGTTGGTCTGCGCATACCCGCGAGTTGTACGCCTTGTTGCATATAACCATTAGGGAAAAGCTTAAATAGATATTTCTTTGCTTGTTTTTTATCCATACCATTTTGAATGAGGTATTTTGTAGCATCACGCACATCGGGAGTGACTTGATGTTCTTCATGAAATGAGCGCACAAAGTTTAAAATAGAAAAATGTTCATCGGTAAATTCTAAACCGTTCCATTCGGACGCTAACTGGCGCGCAAGATCTTCGTTCCAATCTTCTGGGTTTTTCAAATAACCATCGGGACAACGTTCAACAGGTAAATCAATCGTGGTTCTCATTGTATATGCCTCATGCTCATTGTGAATAAACCTCTTCGCTATTTACTTAGCACTAAATTTACATTGTATCTGATTGATTTAGTTGATTATACTAGCCTTAGGGGGTACACAAATCAGTGCGTACTAGTTGTATTTCGCCCTAAAAAAGGGCATGTTTTTTGTAAACGCTTTTTGATTAAAAGTGAATACCAAAATTTACCTTATTGATTATTACGTTAGATAAACGTAAAACACGTGGGTTTTCAGTCGTCAAACGTGAATTTTCTGGTAAGCTTGCTTGATCTACTTTTAGAACAACGCTGCTCCTATTAGTCAGATATGTTGAAGATTTATGATGACTTTCAAGGATATGAAAGCGACCATAAGCATCGGTTTCTATCATCAAACCTTCGATAGTAAACAAGCGCACACCGGGTATGCCTTGTTCTTGATTATCTAAATAACCATTGCCATTATGATCATGGAAGACTTTTCCAATTAACGCTGGGGATTCAAAGGCTAAAGCCGTTTGCATACTAGCTAAAACAAAAAAACTGATTAAGCCTTTAAGGAGATCCTGATTAAGTGGAATACTGCTCTTTAAAAAATTCATTACTCTATCCAAAAACTATTAAAGATAATCATCATACCTAAGATTAATTTTTCATGATCAAAACACGGGAAGCGATTGATTTAAACAGAGCGTGTTTTCCTCACTAAGTTTTTTACAAGCGAAGGCCCTTCATAAATCAACCCAGAATAAACCTGCACTAAGCTAGCACCTGCCTCTAATTTATCCTGCGCATCTTTAACAGATGAAATTCCACCCACGCCAATAATGGGAATTCTATCTTTTAGAATAGCATGAAACTGTCGAATGACTTCGGTAGACATTTCCCGCACCGGCGCACCACTCAAGCCACCTGCTTCATCACCATATTCCATACCATTGACGGCATCACGCGATAACGTCGTATTAGTTGCAATCAGCGCATCCATTTTATTATCCAATAGAGCCTCGGCAATATCTTTTATTTCATCTTCTGTTAAATCAGGTGCTACTTTAATCGCAATCGGCTTATACACACGGTAATCACCCATTAATTTGGTTTGCTCTGTTTTTAAAGCCCCCAACAATTTACGCAGTTCTTTGCCGTATTGTAAATCGCGCAGGCCCGGCGTATTGGGTGATGAAATATTGATAGTGATATACGAGGCGTAAGAATAGGCTTTGCGTAAGCCAATCAGATAATCTTCGATTGCATTTTCAACCGCAGTATCAATATTTTTGCCTATATTGATACCGATAATGCCTTCAAAACCCGCATCGCGAACTTCGTTGACACGTTCTAATAAATAGTCAACACCCTGATTATTAAAGCCCATACGATTAATAATTGCATTCGCCTGTGGTAAACGAAACAAGCGAGGCTCTGGATTACCTGCTTGCGAGCGCGGAGTCACCGTACCAATTTCTACAAAACCAAAACCAAGATTGGATAAGGCTTGAATGTATTCGCCATTTTTATCTAAACCTGCCGCTAAACCAATTCGATTGGGGAAGCTTATCCCCATAACGTCTATCGACTGACCTTTGTTTTTAGGTTTTACTAATGTCAATAACCCTACTTTGTTTAGAATGGAAAGCGAAGCTAAACTGTAATGGTGCGCTTTTTCTGGAGGTATAAGGAATAATATTTTTTTTAGTAGTGTATACATTTGAATCTCTTGTTGTCATTGTGCTGCTCTTAGATACCCACCTGCGCGGGTATGACGTGATTTTATATACTGTATTTATATAAAATCACTAAGAACCCTTAGAAGCACTTCCTCCATCAAAATTAAGCGCATCATCCGTATTCACCAATCCCGCTTCTGGATCATTATAAATCGCCAAATCAAGTTTACCTTCACTCTTGGCAACAATCGACGATACTACCGCATCACCCGATACATTGACTGCAGTTCTAATCATATCCATTAAACGATCAACACCCAGTACTAATGCAATGCCTTCAACCGGTAAACCGACTTGATGAAATACCATCGACAGCATTATTAAACCTACACCGGGTACGCCAGCTGTACCAACGGATGCAAGTACAGACATTAATATAACGGTTAAATACCCCGTAACACCCAATTCAACTTGGTAAATATTGGCAATAAACACCGTTGCAACACCTTGCATAATGGCAGTACCATCCATATTAATGGTTGCGCCAAAAGGTACGGTAAACGAACCCACTGAATTATCGACCCCCAAACGTTGCGTAACGGTTCGCATCGTAACCGGAATAGTCGCATTAGAGCTTGAGGTGCTAAATGCAAACACTTGAACGTTTCTTATTTTCTTTAGGAACATCGACGGACTTAACCCAGAAAATACTTTAAGTGCAATCATTAATGTAATAAATAAATGGAACATTAATGCGCCGACCAGTACTGCCACGTAGCCCGCTAAAGATACCAATAAATCAAGCCCTAGCATTGCCACTGCCTTTGCGATTAATGCAAATACCGCATACGGTGCGACCGCCATTATAATCGTCACCATCTTCATCATAATTTCATTGGCAACTTCTGCGCCTGCCACAAACCCGCTGGCTTTTTTACCCACCAGTAACATGCTAATGCCGACTAGAATGGAGAAGAAAATAATCGGCAACATATCGCCATTTGCCATCGCATGCAGAATATTTTTAGGAATAATATCAATCAACACCTGTGTTAACGGCGGCGACTCTTTTGCCAAAAACGCTGCATCTGTTGGTATTGAAACCCCTTTACCAATACCAAAACTGACCGCAACTAAAATAGCGGTCGCAATCGCAATCGCCGTAGTCATCATATATAAAATAAATGATTTACCGCCAACACGGCCCAACATTCTAATATCGCCAATGCCACACACACCGCAAATTAAAGAGAAAAATACCAGTGGAACAACCAGCATTTTCAAGGCGTTAACAAACATACTTCCGATAATTTGAAACAGCCCATCAATGATATAATCTTTAATAAAAAGATTAATTCTATTCATATCTAGGAAATTTAAGAATCCCGAATCCGCGTGACCTGCCATCAGATTAAAAATCAAGCCAACCATAATACCGAAGACCATGCCCAATAGAACCTTAACCGTTAGATTCATCTTTTTACTGCTACTCATTTTTCTCCTAACTGCACAATAATGCCCAGTGATTCAATTATCTTAATTTTTATATCTTAATTTAGGACTCTGATTAACGTTCTTAGAGTTTGTTTCGTTCTTTTGTATAGTTTTCATAGGTCGTTGCTTCGCTTACTTTTCTCATACAAGCATCACGTTTATAGCTAGGAAGATTCTCACATGAAGACACCTCCGTTTGAAAGGATTCGAAGAGTTCTTTATTAGAACAGGCTGATAGAAGCATAGGGAACAAGAAGCCTATAAATACTGTTTTTTTAATCATGATTCGAGTATATCATTATTTATTACATATATTGCAGGAAGGATTTTTAGGTACTTTAACCGTTTGCCATTCCATATTTAGACCATCAAATAACAACAGTTTGCCATTAACATTCTCTGATTTCCCAATTAAAATCAGTAACGCTTGTAACGCTTGCATCGTCCCTATCACGCCTACAACCGGCGATAAAATGCCTTCTATTTCACACGTTTCGGTATTTTCAAACGCTTCTTTGTATAAACATTGATAGCAAGGTCCACCAGAATTGGGAATATAACTGGCGATTTGACCTTCCATTCTTATCGCTGCACCCGACACTAACGGCGTTCCTGTTTTAACACTGACGCGGTTAATCATAAATCGGCTAGGGAAATTATCGGTACAATCTAAAACAACATCCGCTTTGGCAACACACTGTTCCAATTCCGCTTCATCTAATTGCCAATCAATCGCTTCTACTTTACAGTTGGGGTTTATTTCTGCCAGAGTACGCTTTGCAGATAGCGCTTTTAATTCACCCATATCTTGAGTGCGATGAATAACTTGGCGTTGCAAGTTAGAATCTTCTACTTGATCAAAATCGCTGATAATAATACGACCCACACCTGCGGCTGCAAGATATAAAGCAACAGGCGAACCCAAACCACCCATACCAATAATAAGTACCGTTGCATCCAGTATTTTTTGTTGCCCTGCTTCGCCGATTTGGCTCAAGCGTATTTGACGGGCATAACGGCTTTTTTCTTGATTATTCATTCAACGAATAATAACGGAAAACGTTTAACTGCGTTGTTTAATCTATTAAATAATGTGTCATCTGTGGTTTCTTTTTAAAATAAAAAAACACGTTCTTAGAAGCTTTTTACTCTATTCTCAAATGGTACTAGTTAGACGCACTTTGTAAAATCAGTTATAATCATCGAAAAATAAGTCCATTCTTCTTAAATATCTGTATGGGGATACAGAACCTCGTTCCTGCAAGTGAATATGTATATTCACTTGCAGGAACGAGGTAGAACTTTAAAAGAGAATCATGGTCAATCAGTTAACATTTATTAAGAATTAAGGGCTAAATCATGAAAAACCTAAACAAATCCTTGTTTACACTGGGGCTATTATCACTACTCTTCAGTATTCCAAGCTATGCAGACTTACCCTTTAACTATGGTAATGCATCTAAAAACTATGTCGATAACACCTCCAATAGTAGCAGTGGTGGTAACGGAGTTTCGAATCCTTATTATCTCGGTGGCACTATTGGTTCATCTGATGCGAGCAGCTACTGTGAAGGAGAAACAGGCTGTGAAGATTCCGATACCGCATGGAAGTTGTTTGGTGGTTACCAATACTCCAATATACTCAGCGGCGAAATCGGCTATGTTAACTTAGGTGATCTACATAAAAATGGTGAAAATTCAGATATTTCTGCTTTTACCGCCAACGCGGTGGGTTCTATACAAGTAACCGAGCGTTTCGATGTGTTTGCTAAGCTGGGTGCAATGCGTTGGAGCAGTGACAATACGATTAAAGACAAAGACGGGTTTGGCGTGACTTATGGTCTTGGTGTGAAAATGCGTTTGAGTGATAGCACTAAAATACGGGTCGAATGGGAAAAACACCCCAGCATCGAAACCGATAACGATGAATCTGATGTGAATATGTTAAGTGTTGGTTTTGAGCTTTCTACTTATTAGTAACACACGTTTTCATTTACAAAATTTAAAAGCAGCTTTTACTGGCTGCTTTTTTATGTCTAATAGATTGAGACTTCAGGTTGTAACTAACGCCACAAATAAAATGTGACGTACTTCACAGAATCATCAATAATTTATCGCTATAGTTTCCACATGGTAGGAAGAAGAGAGTCTTTAGCCCTAAACTACTACTTTAAATTCCTTGCCTAACAACCCAAGAAGCTATTTTATTGCTTTTTGGGTTTTACAAACAATCGGATCAATCCCATCAACAATAACCACAATGGATTAAAAGAGCCACCCGCCGCCACTAAATTAGATTGCTGTGAAACCTGTGGTGAACGATCATTCAAACGAGGTTCTGAACCAAGTTCTGGTGCATCGTCTAAATCATCATCTTCAATCAAGCTAAAATCGTTGTAAGAAATAGCAAAGAAAATATTATTACTACATGAAATTTTAAAACGCGCTTCGGATGTTTCAGGTAAATTAGTTGATAAAGATACCCACGTTTGTCCCGTATTCGGAACACCTTCTGCCAAAGTATGATCAAAATCGTCACCACCATTGGTTGATAACAACACATCTACACTATCGCAATAGATGGGCGCTTTTTCTGTATTTGCCGTATTCCAACTTATTTTGTAATCCCGCCCTAAATTATAATGCGAACGGGGCAAATTTAACGCAAAACGACTGCCGGTGCGTTTAACGCTAATCGACATTTCATCACTTTGAGCCGCATTAAAACCATCTTGAGCCACTAATTTAAAACGTAACGTTCTTTCTCTAATAGGTAAGTTTTCGCCTCGTGTCGTCTTATGATTAAGAATATCTTTAAGCGGAGGAAATGTTCTTGAACTAGCACTATTAGGTAAATGCACTCTAAATAATGCATTGTTGCCTTTATCTTCAAACTCTTGTGAAGTTGATCCAACATCCACCTGCTCCCATGCATAGACTAAACGATCCCCTTCTGGATCATTTGCATGTCCGTTTAGTTCAAACGGTGTATTCGCAGGAATGACATAGTTACTACCCGCATTCGGGCGAGGAGGTGCATTACTAAGTGATGCACGAATACCACAACGACTGCCATTACCATTTTGAGTAAAAGTCCTAATCTGATCAATGCTGCCGATATGAAACATTGCATCTGCATTTGATTGAATATTATCACTGCCGCAAATCCCCGCATAAGACATAATGGTCGAACCACTACCTGGTTCATACGCTGTTCTTGCCGTACGTGTTCTTCCCGCACACAAACCTTCGGAACTATTAAAGGTATGGGTTGCACCGACTTGATGACCAATTTCATGCGCTACAAAATCAAGTGAAAAACTATCGCTACTAGGGTTTGAAGTACCGGACATTCCTTTTGCTTTTGAATTATTGTTACAGACACTTCCAATCACGGCTAAACCACCGCCCGATGTTGAAAATAAATGACCTATATCATAATTCTGTGTACCTATAATGCGATCAATTACCGTTTGGTTCGTATTAATCAGGCTACTGGTATTCGTAGGTGTGTAAGGATCAGAGTCTTTATCTTCAAAAATAATATCATCATTGTTTTCTACTAAGCTTAAATGAATCCCTAAATCCTGTTCGTACACCTGATTAACCCGGTTTAAGATAGTAGCAATAGCACTTAATGCACGACTTTTACCGCCTTTTAATTCGGTATATTCACCGGTTGCAGCAATCGCAATACGGTAACGCAATAAATGCTGAACGGAACGCTCATCTTCTCTACTTTGTGCTTTTGACAATGATGGTATTGTTGATAACGTCGTAACAGACGATGAAAACCCATCCAATAAATCAGATGAGCTATCATCCAAATGACATTGATGACCAGGGGCATTATGATCCGTGTGCTGATCTTTTTTACGGTAGCTTGCATATTCGTTCGATGGGTGACGACTCGTAGGATCAATAAAGATCATTTCGCCATCGCGCATCTGCACCATTGCATGAAAACCATTCAACGTCATATCCATCCTGCCTGAAATAATGTTTTCATCGGGCATTAATTTGAATGTTTTAATTTCTGGATATTTTTGAGCTAATGATGCAGGTAAAATGACTGAATCTTTGTATTCAACGGTTATTTGACGACCATCCGGCAAAGGCAAAACCATGTGCTTGTTGTTATCAACGGAACGGCTTAATGAAGATGTATTTAAAAGCATCTGCATCTGATTATTATCTAATGTTAGCAAGCGGGCATTGTTAAATTCTGGTGTTAGCGCACTGTTTGCATTTTTAGCGGCTAGTTGTGGAATATCACTCCATAAATCCTGTGCCACACTATTCTGCACCAGAACAATATTAACTAACAACACTAAGATTAAACGACCAAAAAAATTCATTTCTAACACCTATTTTTATTATTTGAAACAATGTGTTTCAACTAAAATTCAGATGTTTATAATGGGCTAAAGCCTTATTGTTGTTGACCTCCTAAGGTATGAGAAGCCTGTTTTTTATGACCAAAAACAGAGAGTGACAGCCTATCTCCAACCCCTTACCGTTCGTCGGCTTCAGTCCTTAACGGCTGATCGTTTATTACAAACCATTGATCATTTAGGAACCATTTTAGTTATAATTAAGTTACTTTTATTTTAAGGATTGTATTGTGTGTCAGGCTGAATTTAAACTGTATCTATACCCAAATGATTCATCATTATTGCTGGATAAATCTACTCTAGAATCAGTGCTTTCAGACATTGAATTTATAGGAAAAAAACAGGCGGAATACCGTTTTGAAGTGGGTGATAAATTCTTATCGTTACTCTGTTTTATGGGTTGTTCACCCAATATCGAATTAGAGCCACAAGAGAATAAACCCTATTGCTACATTGAAATTGAAACGGTACAAGCAGCCCAGTTCATATCGGGCAAAAACAGAAGAAAAGTGGTTTGTCCTGAATGTAAAACCACGTTAGAAAACATTGGTGCTATTTTTCTAAAAGACACAAAAGATCTAAATAAATACGACTGCCCTGAATGTAATAAACACACATTCAATCTAAACAAAATGAATTGGCGCAAGACCGCATTTTTAGCCCGTAGTTGGGTGATGGTGGGAAATATTTATGAATCAGAAGCCGTGCCAGATGAAAAACTATTGAAGAGTCTTAAAGAATTGACAGGCGTTGAATGGAAAGTTGCTTATATCCGCGCCATAGATTTCGCAAAGATTGCAATGCAATAACTAGGAGCTTGTCCGAGAATAGAACAAACTACTGCAAATCTGTCTGATTGCACCTATTTTCAGTTCAAATTCGTCAAAGGGAATAACCATTCTCCTCTTTTGAACTAAAAATAGGCACTCATCAGCCAAA
>CAZMWD010000040.1:0-11613 GCA_964569685.1 uncultured Cocleimonas sp.
AAAAACTAAGGAACTGCAACATGTATAGAAATCTCCGATTCGGTGAATTAATGAAAGGACTTACTCCTCCCTCATTCGGGAAATAGTAAAAGAGCATAATCAGATAAAATAGCAAAGGTTTCAAAAGCTGGTGGTCGATTAATTGCTATAACCTATCACAGCTCTCTGGTTGTCGTAGCTTACTGAAAACTAGAACGAGCTTTGATAGTCAAAGACAGTATTACTACCACTTGTTGGAACAAAGATCAGTATAATATCAAAAAACCACTCCACCAGAACTCACCCCATAACGACGACGAATCAACGAATAACTCAAAAATAGCCCAATAATAATCATTAACGCCCATTCTTCTGGTTCTGGTACAGAAGGTACAGCAAACGGATCAGCTGGATTAGTGGTACTTTGTTTGCCTGTTTCAATTTCCCGATCAAAGCGATCATCGCCTGCTTCTGCTTTTTTAAGAGCCTCTTTTTGACGATCATTGACCAATACCAACATTGAAGAATAATGACTCACAATACCTTGTGACTTTGCTAAGGTATGAATGCTATCTAGCGTTTCTAATTTATTTGTTTTTAAATCTATAGAGTTTATTAAATGTTTGATTTTTTGTGCCGTTGCTATTTTTATTAATGCGGGATTGTTAGCAACATCACAAGGGTGATTAGGGTCGTTATCTTTCTGCCAAATTCTGTCCTTCGTGATTGCAAGTGTTGTAATAGACGAAGTTTCTGAATTACAAACACTCGATGGCGTTTTTTTAAATAATTGATAACGTAACAGAGCTTCATTTAATGAATGCGTAATGCCCCCTTTGGATTGGTAGATCGTATCCAATATTTTGTCATCGTAAGCATAGGGAACGGTTTCTCCTAAGTGCACTAACCATAAGGCGGTGTTTTTATTTAGCTTGAATGATTTCGTGTCGGTTTTTGGCATCAGCTCGTAGCTACCCTCATCACTCAATACCATAATTGCATCGTAGTGTATTTGGTTTGTTAGTGATAAAAATGCGTTGACGTGATCTGCTGTTTGGCTGAAACCAAAGAAGGATTGTTGCTCTAAATCCGCTGCTTGTTTTAACAACTGACAGCTTTCTCGACAAAAGTATGTGCTGTATCGTGCTCCTTGTGTTTTGGTTGACTGTAATTTTTTAAGAGTAGCTATAATCTCTGCACGGTGCGATTGCATACTGTAAGAACCATCAATTAATAACGCAAAATCACCGACAGTGGGCAGGGTTTCTTTTTGCTTGTCTCGATAACGGACACTGGTTTGGGATACACCTTGAATCATTGCCATTGCGTTTGTATGACGGTTTTTTGTGGACGAAAGCTGTTTATGAAAAGCTTTTTCTGGCAACCAGTTGTCTGGATTATTTTTGCGGACTTGTTCTCCGTTGACCCAATATTCAGTATCATGATCCCAAAATAGATTACGCTTTTCTAAAATTTTGGGGAGAGGCCACTTTATTGCGTTAATCTCAGCGTTATCCGCTTTTGCATCAACTAAAACATCAACCAAGGTTTGATATTCAAATTGCATGTACATGCGTTTTCCTGCTTTATTATTAGCACCGATTCGATGTGATTTAGGCAAAATTGGATACACCCTCAAACGGTATTGTCTTGGGCCTGTTTGTTCCAACAGGGCAGGGTCAACACGGCGATTAACTTCGGCTTTGTAAACCGCTTGCGCCGCACCTTTGGGAGCAAGTACATAGGCGTATTTTTTAGGATTTGCTTCAATATCACTTAACCACACACCGGTTAGCACAGCATCTTCGGGTAAACTAAAGTGCATCACTGCTTCACGTTGCTGGTAGGTTAGATTCTCTAAGGTTTGTTTGATAACAACCGTCGCAACCTCCGCATTAATAGCGACATCAATGGATTGTTTATTGAGATGCACATAATGGCTTAACGCATCCAGCAAGCCCGCTTCGTTATCTTGGGACATTTCCCAATTATGTTTAACCGCATCTGTAATCGCTTGGCGCTCCGCTTTTTGAATCGGCGCATCAAAGAAGGCTTCATAAAGATGTTCTGCTTTAGCTTTATCATCCCAATTTTTACCATCGTATAAAAACGGTACGGCAAGATTATTGAAAAAAGTTTGCGGTATATTTGCTAGATCAGCAGATATATTAAACGTGCGTTTGTAACTGTGTTGTATACGATTACTCAAACCTGCGGTTGAGACATAACGGTAACGTGCAAGGTATGCGTTGAGTAGACCTGCTTTGATAGCATCAGACTGCATAAGCAATAGCTTACGCGATTCATCTGTCAATTTTTCTTGTTCCATCTTCTCATCAAGTAAGGTGAAAATAGCTTGTTGTGGCTGTTGGTTTAAATAGATAAAACCCGTAGCACTAACGGCAAGCACGGTACATACAACTGCAATTTTCATAGGTGACAATAAGCTCGGTAGCCGTTTAACAAATTGCCCTACATATAAATAAATCATCATCACGGGTAGGGCGATAAACAAGCTCATAGTGAATAATACGAAAATAGCCAGCAACCATATCAGTGGGTTGATAAAAAAGTAGAAAATATCTTCAAAATCAACACGCGAAAGCCCTTGACCTAATTCAGCGATAAAATTAACCGCTAATGGAAACATAATAATGAAAAACAAAGTGCCAAAGTATAGCCCGACAAGCGCGATAATAGTGGATGCTGCAATAGCGACTGGGCTATCCTTAAAGGGAACAGGGACAGGCAATGGTGTGTTTTCATCATATTCGCTTTTGTCACTTTCTTGTTCTGCATGTTGTTGTTCGTGTTCTTTCTTAAATTGTTTGAGTAGTTGATTTTGTTTTTTATGTTGAACCAATAAAAAAATAAACCAAGCGATTAAGGCAATACTGACATTTAATATCAGCCACGAAACCCCAGGGTTGGAATCTCGAAAAGTCATGATTCTAACCAATAAAAAGAATGTTAAAGGCATTTCAAATCCGTAGAAATATTTCATTAAATTTCGATAATTACCATGAAATATTTTTGCGCCAAGAAACATTGATACAAACGGCAGTACGACTAAAATCAACGCATACAATATATAATGTAATGGCACACTACTGGAGCTAGCTTCTTGTATTAGTGGCCACGTAATTGTGGGAATAACTAACGCAACAATCAACACGGTATAAATCAAATGCCATGCCCAAAAGATAAAATAAGCAGCGCGTCTTTTGATGGTTTCTTTATTAAATATCATGGAATTGATTCTCGATTGATTGTTTTATGGTGTGGATGAAAGAGCGAACTTCATCGGCAGTAACGGGGCTATCCCACAAAATTGAAACCATCACCCATTCACGATTGGGGTGTAAAAAATTGTCTAACACGCGCGATGAATAATCGGGCGTACTTTTGTTGGCTGATTGAAACCAGTACGCACCCATTTGATGTTGCGTGCTGTTAGTGCTTGATTTATCCAATGCCAAATAACGTACATTGTGTGGTTCGGTGGGTGTGAACGGTGTGTTTTGAAGCGGCGATTGAAGATTCCATAAACCTTTATTCGAAATAGAATAGCCTTGGCTTAAATAACAATTTTCTGGCACATGATGGGTTTTCCACGCACGGCTCCAAACAAACACCACGGATGCGGTGACGTGTTTATTGTTAATCATCAAAGGCACATTGTATTTTTGTGCCTGCGCATGATTGGATACAAAGAAACTCTGCTCTTGTGGATTTAAAGCAAGGGTTTGAATGTCGTATTGGGCGGGTAATGAAAGCGTACGCTGTATTTTTGATTGTGTGATGGGTTGGATAGTGTGTGGTTGATAAAACGTAATGAAAACAGCGATCAACGCCCCAATAGTTAAACTATTGACTAATGGGTTTTGTGATATAGGTGTTGCATTTAAAGCCGTTTGTGAATTATTTTTTGCTGTTCTTATTAATGCTTTTTTAATTGCAAAGCGTTGTAATAGCCACCAGACAATCAAACAGGAAATTACAAAACCAAGTAAGCCCAAAGATTGATGAAATAGTTGTGCTAACTCAGGTAGTTCAAACACTAGATCAAGCATCACTAAAATCACAATGCGAAAGACGTTGGCTAACACTAATAACCCTATCAGTAACAAACCAATTAACACCCAACGTCGGGTAATTGCGTAGCGCTCTATCCACGTCAGCAATAGATAAAAAATCATACCGATCCAAAGGCTATTAATGCCACTGCAATCAAGGTCAACGATGGCGGCTTTGTTATCTATCATTAAAATAGATTCGGTCGTGAGCATCGGTAGTTGAGTGAGCTGTAAAACAGAACCTGCCCACTGTGCGCTGATTAAGCGCAATGGAAAGCCTAAATAAATATCTAAATAATGTTCAAAGGGCAGTACTAAAATAAGCAAAAGCATTGGTAATAACATCGAACGCCAGACTGCTTTTGATAAAAAACTTCCCGCCAAACCGTAGAGATAAACAATGAAAAGTGCGGCTGATAAGGTATTAAATCCTACCTTCGCTTCATTCAATAAATAAAGCACACTGGCAGTAACCCAAATGATTGCGCCTGAATGAAACAGCACAGGAAAATGGACACTGTTTGATAAGGATGATGCTGAAGTATTTTTTAATTGATATAAACGATAAGCACCTAAACCGATTAAACCCAATAGAGCGAATAGATGTAAATAGCCGTTTGCTAAAGACATCTTCATTAAAAGCCATTTAAAAACCGGCAAATACAACACAATAGAAGCTATAATAATTAACAAACACGACACTATCATCAGCCAGCCTAAAAACTGTGTTTTTAGGGGCGCAATATTATTATTTGTAAGTGAAAATAATGGGTGGTGTTTAATACTCATGGGCTGAGTATGAATAAGTACCGTGCAAATAGTATGCGTAGATATGGTTTATTTGAAGAGGTTATTTGCAGGTTTTGTGCACAGTGGTTTTTAGATAAGCACAAACTCCACCCGAATACCACGATGATCAGAAGGGCGTTGTTGAATACCATTGACGTGTTTTGTGCCAAAAGTCTCAAAGGACTTTATGTTTAATCCTTGTGTCCAAACGCGATCGTAACGGCCTTTATAAGGGTGTTGCTCCCATGTCATGCGGTGTTTTTTTGGTGATCCGGAATTTTGCCATGCATCACTAACGGTATCTGGTTTGAGTGTTTCCCATTCGGCTTTGCGTAAATTGGTATCACCGCCAAAAATGCAAGGGGATTCGCATTGATTCATTTTTTCTAAAATGGATTTTGCTTGGTCGATACGCATGGATTTTCCGGATTTCATACTTTCCATGTGTGCCGTCATAATGGTTAAGCCATTAATTGTTAGGGTGGATAAACCACGCCCTTGATCGGTGTATTCGAAGGTGTGGTAGCTGAAATTGATAATGGGTTCGTGCTTTATTGGCTGACGCTCTATTGGCTGACGCTCCATTGGCTGACGCACTATTGGCTGAGGCTCCATTGGCTGGCGCACTGCTATCACTTCAAAATAAGAACGTTCGCTAGGCTCATGCGGAAATAAAGTGAAGCCTGCTGCTTTAAGATGCGTTTTTACATGCGCGTGAAAGGTACGTTCTACTACTTCTTGCAACAATATAATATCCGGCGTATTGGGTTTAAAGCCTTCTACCATTGCATCTTCAATGGGTGCGCCTAATAGAATCTGAAACATTGCTGATTCGGTTCTTACATCAAGGTGTTCATCTTCTAGACCGTTGAGATTCCATGTGACGAGTTTCATTTATTGATGTTTGCTTGGTTTAGGCGTTTAGTTTTTCTGCTAAAAACTTCATCACCGATGCTTTATCAATTTGTGTTGCCTCATCATCGCTACGAGACTTGAATTCAAATTGGTCTTCTTTTAAACCACGATCAGAAATTACAATACGGTGCGGAATACCTAACAATTCGTGATCTGCAAACATTGCACCCGCACGCATTTTACGATCATCTAACAGCACGTCATAACCTGCATCTAATAATTCTTGGTAAAGCGCATCTGCACTGGTTTTTACGTCGTCTGATTTTTGATAATTAATCGGTACAATACTAATTTGGAAAGGTGCGAGTGCTTCTGGCCAAATAATGCCGTTATCATCGTGGTTTTGTTCGATGCTGGCGGCAACCACACGGGTAACACCGATGCCGTAACAGCCCATCGTCATGACTTCTGTTTTGCCGTTTTCGTTAAGCACTTTGGCATCCATCGCTTCGGTGTATTTTGTGCCGAGCTGGAATATATGCCCGACTTCGATACCGCGTAATATACTTAAAGTACCCTTGCCATCGGGGCTAGGGTCGCCTTCTGTTACATTACGCACGTCTACAAATTCAGCTTCGGGTAAATCACGCTCCCAGTTAACATGGCTGAGGTGTTTGCCATCTTCATTTGCACCACAAACAAAGTCCGCTAAGTTCTTGGTAGCGTGATCAGCATATATTTTTACATTTAAACCAACCGGTCCAATAGAGCCTGTATTACAACCAGCAGAAGCCAGTATTTGTTCATCGCTTGCATAGGTTAAGGGTGATGAAATACCGGTTAGTTTCTCGGCTTTAATTTCATTGAGTTGATCATTGCCGCGCATTAAAAGTGCTACGATAGTGGTGTTTCCATCTTCATCTTTATCTTCACCTTGTACCAATAAGGTTTTGATGGATTGATTCGCATCTATTTTCAAAAACGCAGAGACTTCATCAATACTGTGTTGATCAGGCGTATCTACGGTTGTCATTGTTTGTGAAGGAGCAGGGCGCTCACCTGAAGGCGGTAGCGCTTCTGCTAATTCTACATTGGCGGCATAATCGCTTTCATTAGAAAACGCGATGGCATCTTCGCCAGCATCTGCAAGCACATGAAATTCATGTGAAGCTTCTCCACCGATTGAACCCGTATCCGCTAACACCGGGCGAAATTTTAATCCTAAACGGGTGAATATGCGGTTGTAAGCATCAAACATCACATCGTAAGTTTGCTGCAATGATTCCTGTGTTAGGTGGAATGAATACGCATCCTTCATTATAAATTCACGTGAGCGCATGACACCAAAACGTGGGCGTACTTCATCACGAAATTTGGTTTGAATTTGATAAAAAGAAATGGGTAGTTCTTTATAACTTTTTAATTCTTTACGCGCATATTCCACAATGATTTCTTCATGGGTAGGGCCAAAACAAAAATCAGTCCCTTTGCGATCTTTAATACGCAATAGTTCAGGGCCGTACTGTTCCCATCGACCTGATTCTTGCCATAGTTCGGCAGGTTGAATTGTGGGCATTAAAAGCTCGATACCGCCCGCCCGCGTCATTTCTTCTCGAATCACTGCTTCGACTTTTCGTAACACTTTTAAACCAAACGGCGCCCATGTATAAAGCCCCGAAGCTAAGCGACGAATCATTCCCGATTTGAGCATTAATTGATGACTGATAATTTCGGCATCAGCAGGAACTTCGCGTAAGGTGGTGATTGGAAATTGGGATACTTTCATGTGTAATGGCTATTTAGATTTTAAAAAAAGGATTATACGCAGAATGTCATTTTATTGGTAGTGATAGCATTGCTAGCACTGTTGTTTTTTTCATGCTATCATTGCTATCAATGTAACTGTGTTGTAATAACAGCTAAGGTGAATTAAATGGCAAATTTAGTCGTTAGAAATATAGATGAAGAAATAGTCCAAGTACTAAAAGCACGTGCAGGACAGCATGGCATTAGTGCAGAAGCAGAGCATCGTAAAATACTCAGAGCCGTTTTATTACGTCCAAAAAAGAAAAGCTTTTCTGAAATTTTGCACTCTATCCCTGCTGTTGGAAAAGATGAATATTTTGAACGTAAACAAGATGATAAAGCAGTAGACGATGTATTTGCTTGATACCAATGTTCTTAGCGAGCTGAGAAAAAAGAACAAGGCGAACACAGGTGTAATTTCATTTTTTAAAAAAGCACATTTAGAAAAGTCACAACTATTTATAAGCGTAATTACCGTGGGGGAGCTTAGACGCGGTGTAGAAATAATTCGTTATCGTGGCGATAACACGCAGGCTCAAACACTTGAAAAGTGGTTAGAACACATTCTTACTGATTATTCAGATAATATTCTTGATTTTAGCAAAACCGAAGCACAGGTTTGGGGTCGTTTGCGAGTCCCGCATTACGAAAACTCACTGGATAAACAGATAGCGGCAACCGCTTTAACGTATGGTTTGTGTGTTGTTACAAGAAACGTGGATGATTTTTCTGGTACGGGTGTTGAGGTGCTTGATCCTTTTAATGATTAAATAGAACATCATAAGAACATTATAAGAACATTATAAGAACATCACCCAGATTTAAACACCACATCCCGCAAAGTAGTCAATTCATCCCGCACCTGCGCTGCTTCTTCAAATTCCAAATCTTTAGCATGTTGAAACATTTTCTTTTCTAGTTTAGCCATTTCTTTTAAGGCTTTATCCGGTGTCATTGCGGCATAAATAGCAGGCGATTCTGCGATTTTATCCAGCTTTTGTTTGGCGCGTCCACGCATCGAACTACCATACGCACCTTCCATAATATCGGTGACTTTCTTGATAATAGTCGTGGGTGTAATGCCGTGTTTTTTATTATGAGCGATTTGTTTGGCTCGACGGCGGTCGGTTTCATCCATTGCGGCTTGCATGGATTTTGTGATTTTATTGGCATACAAAATGGCTTGCCCTTTTGAGTTTCTCGCGGTGCGCCCGATGGTTTGAATTAAGGAGCGTTCTGATCGTAAAAAACCTTCTTTGTCAGCATCAAGAATAGCGACTAAAGAAACCTCTGGCATGTCTAATCCCTCGCGCAATAAGTTAATCCCAACCAGAGCATCAAATTCGCCGAGGCGTAAATCGCGGATAATTTCGACTCGTTCAACCGTATCAATATCAGAATGCAGATAGCGCACGCGTAGCCCGTGTTCTAATAAATAATCGGTTAGATCTTCTGCCATGCGCTTGGTGAGCGTGGTGATTAACACACGCTCGTTTTTAGCAGCGCGCTCGGTAATTTCAGACATAACATCATCGACTTGAGAAGTAACGGGGCGAATCTCAATGGTAGGGTCAAGCAATCCGGTCGGACGCACCACTTGCTCTGCAACATTATCGGAGTGTTCAGTTTCATACGTGCCGGGTGTGGCAGAGACATGGATCATTTGTGGTGCCAGTTTTTCAAACTCATCAAAACGGAGTGGGCGATTATCAAGGGCAGAAGGCAAGCGAAAACCATAGTCGACTAGGTTGGTCTTTCTGGAAAAATCGCCTTTATACATTGCGCCTATTTGTGGAATAGTCGCGTGAGATTCATCAATGATAACCAAGGAGTTTTCTGGCAAATAATCAAATAAACAAGGCGGTGGCGCACCGGGCGGGCGACCTGATAAATAACGAGAGTAGTTTTCGATGCCCGAACAGTAACCGACTTCGACAATCATCTCAATATCATATTGGGTGCGTTCTTCTAAGCGCTGTGCTTCCACCAAACGATGGTTATCACGTAAATCATCTAGGCGGTCTTTCAGTTCTATTTTTATATGTTCAACGGCATCCAACATAATTTGGCGCGGGGTTACATAATGCGATTTTGGGTAAACGGTGAGGCGCGGTACTTTACGCAATACCTCACCTGTGAGCGGGTCAAAATAGCTCAGTTGTTCGACTTCATCATCAAACAACTCGATACGCACCGCTTCAATATCAGAATCAGCAGGGTGCACATCAATCACATCACCACGTACCCGATAAGTGCCACGTGATAATTCAATATCGTTGCGTTTATATTGTAAGTCCACAAGGCGATGCACGATGGTGCGTTGATCTATTTTCTCGCCACGATCAAGATGCAACATCATCTTTAAATAGGATTTAGGATCACCCAAACCATAGATAGCCGAAACGGTTGCGATGATAATCGTATCGCTACGTTCCATCAGGGCTTTAGTTGCCGAAAGTCGCATTTGTTCGACATGGTCATTTATTGATGCATCTTTCTCGATATAAACACCAGAGGCAGGCACATAGGCTTCCGGCTGATAGTAATCATAATACGAGACAAAATATTCCACCGAGTTATCGGGAAAAAATTCCTTCATCTCACCATAAAGCTGGGCGGCCAGTGTTTTATTATGCGCCATGATAATTGTCGGGCGTTGTGTTTGGGCGATAATATTCGCCATCGTAAAGGTTTTACCCGAACCCGTTACACCCAATAGTGTTTGGTGCATTAAGCCATCGTTTAAACCATCTACCAGCGATTTGATCGCGGTAGGTTGATCGCCAGCGGGATCAAATTCGGTATGTAGATTAAAGACGGTTTCCATGTCAGGTTTTACTTTACTCAATAAATAGATAGAGTATATTTCAACTATCAATTCAGCGGAAACTATTTCATGCCAATTAAACTATCTGATCGTGTTCAGCGCGTTAAACCTTCACCTACATTAGCCATTAGTGCCTTGGCGCAAAAGCTAAAAGCAGAGGGCAGGGACATTATCAATTTAGGCGTTGGTGAACCTGATTTCCCAACACCTGCACATATCAAACAAGCAGGTTTTGATGCGATTCAAGATAATAAAACAGGCTATACCGCCGTTGATGGTATTCCTGAATTAAAAGATGCGATTGTCCACAAATTCAAGCGCGATAACGGTTTGAATTATGAAGCTGATCAAGTGTTAGTGTCTTGTGGCGGTAAGCAAAGTTCGTCAAATTTGTATCAAGCCTTATTGAATGATGGCGATGAAGTCATTATTCCGTCGCCTTATTGGGTATCCTACCCCGATATGGTATTGCTTGCAGGAGCAGTTCCTGTGATTGTAGAAGCAGGGCAAGAGAGCAATTTTAAATTAACCGCTGACATGCTTGAAAATGCAATCACCGATAAAACCCGATTGTTTGTTATCAACAGTCCGTCTAATCCTACTGGCGTAACTTACTCAAAAGCTGAATTAGCCGACTTAGGCAAGGTATTATTAAAACACCCCAATATTATTATAGCCACCGATGATATGTACGAGCTGGTATTGTTTGATAATTTATTAGGCGATGCACAAACAGATGATCAAAAATTTGCCAATATTTTAAATGCAACGCCTGAATTATATGATCGTACCGTGGTAATGAATGGCGTTTCAAAAGCGTATGCAATGACGGGTTGGCGCATTGGTTATGCGGCGGGGCCTGTTGAACTAATTAAAGGTATGAAAAAGATTCAAGGGCAAAGTACATCAAACCCCACGTCTATTTCACAATGGGCAGCAGTCGCCGCATTAAGTGGAGATCAAGAGTGTATTCGACCCATGTTAAAAGCATTTAAAGAAAGGCATGATTATTTGGTGGATGCATTGAATGCGATTGATGGAGTGGATTGTCTAAAATCTGACGGTACTTTTTACAGCTTTCCTAATGTAGAAAAGTTAATTGCACGTGTGGATGGCGTTGAAAACGATACTGAACTGGCTTCTTTTTTATTAGATGAAAAAGGTATCGCGCTGGTTCCAGGAAGTGCCTTTGGGTTAGCAGGGCATATTCGTTTGTCGTATGCGACCGGTATGGATAACTTAGAAAAAGCAGTTGAGGCAATTGCTTCTTTGTGATTAAGG